>CAZWTI010000041.1:0-13880 GCA_964637065.1 uncultured Puniceicoccaceae bacterium | reverse complement strand
AGAACAGGGCAGGGATTTTATGGAGATACTCGGGGTCGCCCAACTGTCCAATGAGGTCCGCCGCCCGGGCCAATCCCGGTAGATCAGAGGTGGCTTGATATTCCTCCTCCTCGGGTACTGGAAAACGAGTACGTTCAATACAAGTCGTCACAAGATCGAGATCGATAAACTCGTATTGCGCAAAACGTTCCCGGACGAAAAGTTTGCTGCGATGGACATGGTGCGGGGTAAGCAAGGCGCATGTTCCCGTCTCCGGAACCGCCACTCTTCCCCCTCGCCCATCCTCAAACTCACCTTGGATCAGGTCGTCCTTTTCGCATACGCCCTTAACGTAACCTACATCATGACAAAGAAGTGCGAGGAGAAAATTCAATTCGTCTTCCGCCGAAACCCGTCCCTCGGAAAGATGTTTGCCTCGAATAATTTCCTGCCCAACCAAAGTGACCATTATTGTGTGATCGACATTGTGATAAAGCATATCTCCATTGGCTATATTCTCTAGAGCCAGAGAAGAAGCCATATGAAGGAAATCTACATGCTCGGGATACATTCTGCCGAAAGTCGTCTCGTAACCCTCCGTCAAGAAGTCAATGAAAGGCCTAATCTTTAGCGACTGAAGATTGAGCATCTCTACATGCAACGATTGATGGTTCTAGGTAGCAAGCGGGAAAATAAAACTTCGGGAACCCTATTTTTTCTTCAAGTTCACAAGGAATTCAACCAAGTCCACCAAGTTTTTTTCCGACATCGCCAAATGCAAACCCTCGGGCATTAACGAGGCTTTCATTTTCTCACGCTTCGCCACATCCGACTTTTTCAATTCTTGGCTGATTCCGCCAATCATACGAATGGTCAGACCATCGTCGTTCTCACTCACTATGCCTGCAAATACCCCACCCTGCTTGGTGTGAACCGTCCATCCCTCGTAATCAAAACTCACGCCGGCATTCGGCTTGACGATGGCAAAGTAAAGCTCGCTTTTCGGTAATTTGCTTCCGATTTCGGAGAGCCCGGGACCAAAGTCAATTCCTACGCCTCCGGCTTTATGGCAAGCAAAGCAGAACTTTTGAAAGACCGCTTTCCCCGCAACGGGATCACCAATGCGCCCGGCGAGTGCAGCAATGTCCTCACTAGTGGCCACAATGGCAGGAGGTCCATTGGAAACAGTTGATGCAGGTTCACTCGAAGTCTTGAAATCTTGAAGGAATTTTGCCGCCTCGGGGGTCTTTACGAACCCGACCAGAGTGGCGACGGCTTCAGACTTTTTCTTGGAACCTCCTCCAAGAAGAGCCGTCAAGCGCTTATGTTCCCCAAGGCGAAACAGTAATTGAACGGCCTTGGAAGCAAGGCCCGTCGAAGGATTCTTATCGATGAGACGAACAAGTTCGGGAGCTTCCTTTTTGACGGAAAACTGCTCCACCAAAGCGAAGTAACCATCATCACCACGTCTTGAACGAGCAACTCGCTCGACGGCGTCCTTCCATTTCTCGTTACCGGAAACGTCAAATCTCTTGAGGCGAATCAAGGTCTCCACTATCAAGCGGTCTCGCGATGAAGCTCCTTCCTCTGCCAAGACAGGAAATAACATGGCAAGCAACGGCAAAGAAATCGCAGCGAGGAGAAATGTCTTGTTTTTCATGAACTAAATCTAAGCTTAAAAAGAAAACGCCCCGCTGGGCAAGCGGGGCGTTTTGAAAAATGTACTTTTCCCGAAACTAGTCAGATATCGAGCAAGGCTTCCAGCGCCTTGTCCTTTTCAGGGCCGGAGTGAAAGTCCAGAGCGCGTACGTAACGAGGATGAGACTCTTCCGGCACACTCTTGTCTTTGAGAATTTTGACGATATGGGCTGGCGCCGACTTGGCCCTGACGCGCCAGACGACGTCACGCCCTGCAGGTGTATTCCACTTGTTGCCCACCTTTGCGAGCCAAGCGGCAAAACAAGCGTCGGCATTTAGGTCGGAAGCCAACCCGAGGGCCTCCAGATACCAGCGATCCTTGCCATCGTGTCGAGAGGCAAGCTCGGCCCAAATCTTGGCAGCTCGTTCATTCTTTGAATGACGAATCGCGATGGCGCATTCGCGACGAACGGCGGAAGACTTGTCTGAGGCAAGTTTCGCGGCAACGGCAAGTGCATCTACGTCGTCAAGTTGACGAGCGAGCCGGAGACCGACGATGCGAATATCGGCATCCTTGTCGCCAACGGCAAGATCGACGTAATGTGACCCGCGCCCGTCAATCTTGCCCAAAAGCCAGAGTGCGCGCGCCCGATAACGGGGATTTGCATCGCCGAATAGTTTTTGGAGAGCTGGCTCAGCTTTTTTGGCTAGCTTGTTAAGGGCATGCCAGGCGAGATAGCGAGTGGCTTCGTTGGGACTCTTGAGAGCGGAAATGGCACCATCGACTGAAGAGACGTTCACCTTGCCGACCTTGTATTTGTGTTCGGGAGGAGCGACGAGGAATAGACGTCCTCGGTCAAGGTCACGCATATTGTGCCCACCTACTCCGGGATCGTACCAATCGGCGGCTATTAGGGATCCATCTGGTGCGGTCACGACGTCAGATGGGCGGAACCAGCGGTCGCGCCGGGCACCGTTGAGAAGATCCACGATTTCCGCCGAATAGCCGGCTCCTGTTCGTGTGGCGACATAAGAGCGAACTACGCTTGGCCCGGCATCACAATGAATGACTTGATTCTTGAAGACACTGGGCAGCAGCTCACCTTCGTAAACGATGATTCCAGTGGGAGAACCTGCTCCCGTCTGGACTAGGTTAGGCATCACACCCGGATCGTTAAGGTGCCAGTGTCGTAAGGGGATTTCTTTCTCGATGTTCGTGCGCTTATCCCTCCAGCCTCGCCCTGTAAACTCGTCACGGTATCCATAATTCCCAAACTCCATTACATAGTTGATGCGGACGCCACGATTGCCGTCGTCGTCGTTATCGGACTGCCAGACTGTACCGAAACTGTCCACAGCGACTTCCCAATTGTTGCGGAAATTCCAGCCAAGCGTCTCGAATTGGGAACCGTCTTCATTGCATCGGAAAACCATCCCCTGCTGATAGGGTTTGCGGCGATCGTTCACTTCGTTGCCTGCAAGGTCCTTAATAATCTTGCCATCCTTGTCCTTGATTTGTCTGCCGGAGTTACCGAAGTTGAAGTAGAACTTGCCATCGGGTCCAAAGTGAACGGCATGAATACCATGGTCATGTTGGGCTCCTGCAATTCCGGTAAAGAGGTTTTCCTTGGAGTCGGGCTTGTCGTCTCCGTCCTTGTCGGTGAAAACTGTAATGCGGTCTGCCACGGCAACTACAATTTTGTCGCCGAAGACGCTTACGCCATGAGCCGAATCCACGTCGCGGCCTTGGTAGAAGGTCTTGACCTTGTCCGCCTTGTTGTCGCCGTCAGTGTCCTCGAGGATAAGGATGCGGTCACCCTCTGCCCGTCGATTGCGGTGACGGCGATAATTAGTCACTTCGCATACCCAGACACGACCCCGATGATCGACGTCGATGGCGGAGGGGCTCAGCATCATAGGTTCGCTGGCGAAAAGTGTGGCCTTGAGATCTTCGTGAACGTCGAGATTGTCGACTGCGTGAGCGGGGTCGCCTTGGTTGCCGACTCTTCCCGCAGAACCTTTTGGCCCTGAAACGGCATTATTAAAGAAAGGTGGTTTTTCAGCATAGACATAGAACTGCACGCTGGTCTGGCTACCACAAACACCTTGCTTTGTTCCTCCATCGTCAAGAGCTCCAGTAGCCAGAAAACGAGTAAACTTATGCCCGTTGGGCAGCTTGTAGCTGACGAGGGCATTGGCATGGGTTCCAATTCCTTCAACCAGCTTGCCCTTGACCTTCATCGGGTTGCCGCCTGCGTTTTGATTGATTCGTACTTGGCCGTAATCAGTGGAGGCCGAAACCCACTTGAGAGAGGTAAGTTTGGTTTCCTTGCCGGCAGAGTCGACGAGTCGGGGATTCACCCAGTCAGCCCAATCGCATGAATAACCATTGCCGGCATCGGTGATGAGAAGATGCAGTTCCTTGGCGCCTTTAAGATCTGCGGTGATTTCCATGACATGACCCGGCATTCCTGTGGAAAGAGTCTTGCCTGCGAAGAGAGGCTTGGATGTGCCCGCCTTTTTTCCTGAAGGAGAGGAGGCTTGCTTGGGAGCCTTGCCATTGAACTCCTTAAGCTTGTCGTTGACTTGGTCAACGGACCACCCCCTAGGGGAATAGTCTTGGTTGGCCTTAAGAACTTCCGACGTAATATCCCCTGCAGACACTCCGGCTTTGGGAACGTCTACCTTGGCAATCCAAGTAATGGCGTTGAGAACTAAACGACGGAAGTTGTCCGAACCCCAATTGACATGGTTGTGGCCTCCCGTGAAACCGAAACCACGACCATCGTTATAATCCTTTCCGCGTTGATAAGCCCAAGCAACGTGCTGAGCCTCCCCCCGCTTTAGAACTGATTCGCGAACATGAGGGTTGCCGCTGTGAGGACCGTCTCTCCGCTTCAGAGTGTCCTTGCTCGGCAAGGCTGACAAAATAGGAGTGACGCCTTCCAGTTTTTGACGGAAACGCATGTGGTAGTACCACTCATCGTTGATGGCGAAGGGCTTTACCCCAGATGCGATTGGGTGCTTGGGAAGAAGCTTGAAGTCGGCCGTCCAATGCGGGTTTACGGACCAATGCGTCTCGAAGTAGCCGCCTATCCATTTCAGGAAATGTTCGCCAGGAGGTCCCTTCGGGACTTCCACACCATAATGCAGGCAAGCCAAACCCACCCCTCTTTTCATGACCTTGTCGAACTCTGCAAGATGCCTGTTCAAGAGATGGCGTCCCCCGCCATCGCAATAGACCACGACGGCTGCCGCATCATTAAAAACGCTTGGGTCCTTGGGATAACCATTGTCGGTAACGACTACCGACTTCAGCCCAACCTTGGCCTCGTCGAGATACTTGGCCAAGAGCTTGCTCCCGGCAATATGTTCGTGAGAAAAATAGCCGTGACTTTTGGCACCGGCCACAAACACGATCTTCTTGTCTGCAGCGAAGACTCCACCCAAAAGACAAAGTATGCTCAGCGTAGAAACGATTTTACTCTTCATGGAATTATTTCCTTTGGTTTGATGATAATTAAAGGGCTTGATAAGAATCGGCGGAACGAACGACATTCGAGGGTTGCGGAATTGGGAGGGTTGAAAATTGTTTCTCTGGAAATCCTTGGCAAACGAAAAGTCACTCAAGGAATCCGTTTGCCGAAGAAGGTGTCGGAGTTCATCCTGAGAAAAATGATTTCCGACACCGACAACATCGATCGGGTAGCAGGCATAATCGGGGGCACAACAGGCTTGGGTCTTTCCGCAGCTAAGGCCTTGGCCAACTCGGGTTGGAAAATCGCGCTATTGGGACGAAACCCAAACAGTTTGGCAAAAGCACTGGCCGAGGTTGGCTCCGTCGCAACTGGAATCGAAGCCGATGCTTGTGAGCCGAAATCTGCTTACAATCTTATAGATAGCGCAATTGAAAACTTTGGTCGACTGGACGCTCTTTACCACGTAGCCGGCGGAAGCGCACGTGCAGAGGGGGACGGACCTCTGCACGAAATGACGGACGAAGGATGGCAAAGAGCCATCGAACATAACCTATCCTCCCTAGCCTACTCCAACAGGGCAGCAGTAAAGAAATTTCGTGAGCAAGAAGAAGGAGGCGTCATTCTCAACATGGGATCCGTACTCGGATTCAGCCCATCCCCAACCCACTTTGCCACACACGCATACGCAACCTGCAAGGCTGCCATAATCGGATTAACTAAATCCATTGCATCCTATTACGCCAAGGACGGCATACGGGCAAACGTCATCGCCCCGGCGCTTGTAGAAACTCCCATGTCTAAACGGGCCTCCAATAGCGATGAAATCATGCGTTTCGTAAAAAGCAAACAGCCCCTCGACGGCGGGCGCATGGGAATGCCGGAAGATTTGGACGCGGCAGTGCTCTATCTCTTGTCGGATGAGTCAAAATTCGTGACAGGTCAGGTTTTGGCTGTCGACGGAGGTTGGTGCGTGACGGAAGGACAAATGGACGGATGAACCTCGCCGCAGGCATCGACCTTGGCGGCACACGCGTGAAAGGCATTGTGCACGACCTCGACAAGGGAGAGGAGTTGGAGCGTACGATTCTATCGACTGACGACGGCAAGTTCTTCGACGAGAATCCCGCATGGGCCAAAGCCATCTGCGACCTGTTAACGGAATGGGAAAATCGTTTCGAGGAGAACTTTGTCTTTATCGGCATTGCATCTCCCGGTCTAGCCGCAAAGGATGAAAAAAGCATCGCATTCATGCCGGGCAGGTTGGAAGGCATCGAGGATTTAGATTGGGAAGATTTTCTCGCGACTAAGGCGAGGGTTCGAGTAGTCAATGACGCCCACGCCGCATTACTCGGAGAGGTATGGAAAGGCAGCGGCATGGGCAAGAGAGACATCGTACTCCTGACCATCGGCACAGGCGTGGGAGGTGCGGCAATTTGCGATGGCAGATTACTTCGCGGTCATATCGGGCGGGCCGGGCACCTCGGGCACATTTCACTCGATCCGTTTGGTCAACCGGACATTTGCAATACGCCCGGAAGCTTGGAAGACGCTATCGGCGACTGCACAGTCGAAGAACGCTCAGGTGGACGATTTGATCGGACTAAAGCACTCGTGGAAGCTCACTTGGCGGGCGACCTCAAGGCCCGTGCCGTATGGCTTCGTTCCGTTCGACACCTTGCGGCAGGCATCGTCTCCCTTGCCAATGCCCTCGACCCTGAAGTCGTGCTCCTTGCCGGAGGCATCACCAATGCAGGCGAAGCCCTTTTGGAACCGCTTCAAGGCTACCTCGACGAAATGGAATGGCGACCCGCAGAGCACCGTATTGACCTCCGCATCGCCTCGCTCGGAGAATGGGCCGGCGCCATGGGAGCGTTGCACCATGGGACAATTTAATGAATCCTCTGCCACTTCCATGAAACCCATACACGACTTTCTCGACGCAGCGACAGGACTTGTCGAAATTGTTAGAGCCCAAGCAGATGCTCTGGCAGAAGCCGCATCTTGGTTTGCCGAATCGATCTTGGCGGAGCGGATGGTGCATGTCTTTGGCTCTGGGCACAGCCGCATAATGGTCGAGGAAATGTGGCCGCGCTACGGTTCGTTCCCGGGCTTCAACCCAATCGTGGAACTTTCCCTAACTCACCACACCCAAGTCGTGGGGACAAACGGACAGAGACAGGCTATGTACCTTGAAAACGTCCCTGGGCTCGCGGAACGAATTCTGCGGAACTTTGATTGCACGGGGAAAGATTCCGCCCTCATCATTTCCTCCAGTGGTTGCAACATAGTTCCGATCGAGATGGCCGAAGAATTTCAGCAAAAAGACATCAAGGTCGTGGCCTTGGTTAGCAGAAAGCATCTTGAGGCAAGCAACGGCAAACGGAAGGACGGCAAGAAGCTGGACGACTTCGCCGATCTCGTTCTGGACACGGGGGCACCCAAAGGAGACGCCATCGTGAAAATCGAAAATCTCGACCTCCCGGTGTCTCCGGGATCAACGATCGGAGGCTGTCTGGTAGTAAACGCGATCAAGGCAGAGGTTGCGCGACTGCTTACTAAAAATGGCAATCCGCCACTTGCCTTGACCGCCACTTGCCTTGTAGGCAAGGAGCGGGCTGAGCAAATATTTGAGGCCGCTTACGACGAACATTCCCGAAGATTGGCAAATCTTTACAAAAACCTCGGTCAATAGAACCCAAAGGCCCGCATGAAGGAAAAGCCTCTTCGAACAACAATAATAGGCAGCTATCCATTTCCCGGATGGTTACTCCACGCCTGCGAAAACCTCGATTCGTTCGGAGCCAACGACATTGCTGAGGCACAGGAAGATGCCGTAACGGTTGCATTAGCTGACCAATTGGCGGCGGGCTTGGACATAGTCTCAGACGGTGAGCAAACCCGCTTCGACTTCAACCTATCCTTCTACGGATATCTCGAGGGCATATCTCTCGAAAGCGAAACTCCACGTCGTTTTGGGCCTCCAGCCCACGACCAGCGGGGCAAACACCGGATTACAGGCGAGCTGGCAGCCCCATGGGGATTGGGGGCAGTCGAGTAATTCTAACGCCTGAAGCAGGTAAGTTCACGACTGCAACAGGGAAATCATCCGGCCCCCATTCTCAAGGCTTCCGTGCCTGGTCCTTTTACGCTCAGTGGTCGCCTATTGCCGAACGACCAATATCGGGATCGACACGCAATCACCGAGGCCCTCTTACCCATAGTGAGACAAGAACTTGAAAGTCTCGTGGATGCAGGATGTGAGGAACTGACGGTGGACGAGCCCTCAATGAGTTGCTACGCATACAAGTCCGACACGAGAAAATTCGTCGACCTTTTCAACCGTACGGTCGAACCCATCGTAAAAAAGACACGTTTGAGCACGCACCTTTGCTTCGGCAACTATAAGGGACATGCCGTTGGTTACCGAAGTATAGCGCCAATGCTGCCCGATTTTCTCGACTTCACTGTCGACGAAATACACGTCGAGATGGCCAATCGCGAGTTTGCAGAAATCGAACGAATCGCGGAAATCGCGGAGCGGGTGGACGTCGCCGTGGGGATCGTGGACGTAAAAAGCTACTATGTTGAAACTCCCGATGACATTGCGGAGCGGGTTAAGCTTTGCCTCGAACACGCGCCTGCCGAGAAACTTTCATTCGCTCCGGACTGTGGTCTTAGCCAAACTGCCCGCTGGGCCGCCAAAAAGAAGCTTGCGAACATGGTAGAAGGCGTTCGACTCATTCGAGAGGAGCTTGGCATTAGATGATAAAGCCAGCCCTCCAGCACGAAGCGTTGATAGATGACATACGGAACGCTGATTCTGAGGAGGATTTTTTTCTCTGGTGGTTGGGCCAAAGCGGCTTCCTTGTGAAGTGGCGAGGGGAGCAACTACTTTTCGACCCCTATCTCTCGGATTCATTGACCCGAAAATACGCCGACACCGACAAGCCCCACGAACGTCTGACGGAACTCGTGATCAAGCCGGAAAAACTAAAGGGTGTAAACATGGTGACCTCCAGCCACAACCACACGGACCACCTTGATGCAGAAACCCTACAAGGTCTTCATAAAGCCAACCCTGAAGTTAAACTGGTCTTACCAAAAGCAAACGTCGATTTCGCCCGCGAAAGATTAGGCGACGATGCTCCGACATTCCTCCCCGTGGACACGAGTGAAACCGTACGAACCAACGACTTTTCGTTAACCGGTATTCTCGCCGCCCACGATGAAGTGAAGCTGGACGAACAGGGACGCAGTCATTTCTTGGGTTTCGTCGCAAAGTTTGGTCAATGGTCGATTTATCATAGCGGAGACACACGCTGGCACGATCAGTTGGTTCCATCTCTTCTGCTACACTCCGTGGACCTCGCACTTGTTCCTATCAACGGCTACAAGCCAGAACGTCGCGTGGCGGGAAACCTTAACGGCACCGAGGCCGCAATCCTCGCAAAGGAAATAAACGCCCGCCTAGCCATTCCGCACCATTTCGACATGTTCGCCTTCAACACAGAGACTTCAGAAGAATTCGAGCAAGTCGCTGAAAAACTCGATCAGCCTGTAAGAGTTCTGTCGGCAGCGGAACGATGGTGTTCGAGTGAGTTGCAATTCCATTCATGAACTAAGCGAAAGATGAGCAAAATTTGGAAGGTCGCAGGCATCAATTTTGATCACATGCACATGGAAGAACTTCTAGGCATGGTTCAGGAACATTCCGCCGCAGAAATCGTCGGAGTCTGCGACGAAAACCCCGACAGGATGTCAAGCGCCGTCCAAAACTTTGCACTTCCAAAGGAATGCATATTCACCGATCACCAAGCTTGTTTGGAACAAACTCAACCCGATTTCGTGATCCTTTGCCCAGCCACTGCCGAACACGGGGAATGGACGGAAAAGGTTGCGCTCTACGAAGTAGACATACTTGTTGAAAAACCCTTCGCCGCCTCACTCGAGGAAGCCGACCGCATGGTCGATGCCGTCGAGGCCACGGGCAAGAAACTCGCCATCAACTGGCCCATGCGATGGCATCCCACGAACATAACCGCCAAGCGCCTTCTTGACGAAGGCCTGATCGGCAGGCTGTGCGAAGTGCACTACTACGATGGCAACCGAGGCCCGCTATACCACTCGGCAGGTGGGGAAGAGACCATTCCGACAGAAAAGCTGAAGGCTGAAAGCTGGTTCTATAAGAAGACTCTCGGGGGCGGGTCTTTACTAGACTACCTTGGTTACGGGGTAACACTTGGAACTTGGTTTCACGGTGAAAACAAGCCTTTGGAGGTTACAACCGTGACCGACCTTCCCAACGGCCTTGAGGTAGACGAACACAGCATAACCGTAGTACGTTACGATGTCGGTCTATCCAAGTACGAAACCCGCTGGGGCACCTTCACCGACCCATGGATTCACCAACCACAGCCGAAGTGCGGATTCGTGCTTAAAGGCGAACAGGGCACGATATCTAGCTATGATCTTGAATCTACCATCCGCATTCAGACTGATGCTTGTCCCGAGGGAAAGAACCTTCCAGTCGACGATCTGTCGGCAACGTTCTCAAATCCCATTCAATATTTCATCCACTGCCTGACAAATAACCTACCTCCGGAAGGCCCTCTCGACCCCGCCGTCTCCCGAAAGGGTCAAATTCTAGTGGACGCCGCACAACGCTCGGCAGAGGAGAAACAGACCATCGTCCTGACCCAGGACTGAAACCTCAAACGCACAAAGGCTCGACAGGAAGATTGTGCAGCCACAACATTACCAAAAGTTGAAACCTTCATTAAATGATGAAGCATGCTTACGATCCGAGGCATGCTCGAACAAAACCTTATGAACTCAAATATTCGTCTCCGCCTAAGTCTAATGATGTTTCTTCAGCTTTTTGTCTGGGGAACGTGGTTCACCACTTTGGGACTGGCTCTTTCAAGCAATGGGATGAGCGACGTTATTGGAGAGGCTTACTCCGCCGTTCCCATCGCCGCGATCATTGCCCCTCTGTTCATGGGTTTGATCTCCGACAGGTTTTTCAACTGTGAAAAAACCATGGGGGTACTGCATATAATCGGAGGGGGCCTTTTGCTTTTCGCTCCGTCTCTGATCGCCGCAGGGAATGGCAGCGCCCTGAGCTGGATCATCACCCTGCACATGCTTTGCTACATGCCCACCCTTGCCTTGAGCAATACTGTTGCCTTCGCAAACATAGATGATCGAAATAAGTTTCCGTCCCTACGAGTCTGGGGAACTATAGGGTGGATCGTCGCAGGCTTGGTTGTTGGTGGGTTCGCGATGTCCAGCAGTCCTCAGATCTTCACATTAGGGGCCGTGTCCGCAATTGCCCTTGGGATTCTTTGCTTCTTCATGCCCAAAACACCCCCACCAGCTAAGGATAAGCCGGTAAACATGGAAACGCTGCTGATGTTTGATGCGTTTAAAATGCTAGGAAACCCGCCATTTCTGGTGTTCATTCTCTGTTCGGCCCTAATTTGCGTACCACTTGCTTATTACTTCGCCTATACTGCGGTATATCTTCCCCAGATAGGGTTCCAGGCCCCGGCTTCCACCATGGCGCTTGGGCAAGTCTCGGAAATTTTCTTTATGTTGTTGGTTCCGTTTTTCTTTAGGAAGTTTGGCGTCAAATACATGATATTGGTTGGCATGCTCGCTTGGCTTGCCCGCTACCTTTTGTTTGCTTTTGGGGCTCCCGATCAAGTTGTCTGGATGATTTTGCTGGGCGTAGTTCTTCACGGAATCTGTTATGATTTCTTCTTTGTCACAGGCTTCATGTACACAGACAACAAGGCGCCCAAAGAAGTTCGTAGCCAAGCACAATCCCTTCTGGTATTCTTTACGCAAGGATTGGGAATGTTCTTTGGATATAAAATCGCAGGGGCAAAGTTTGAGGCCGTCAAAGAAAGCTCCGATGCTCTAGCGGGCGCAATTGATTCTCCCAATTTCGGGTTTTGGGAATCCTTCGGAAAGATGTTCATGGCCGAGAAACCAAAAGTAGCTGCCGCGCTTACGGAAAATGCCATGGGGAACTGGAAGGCATTCTGGATGTTTCCTTCCTTGATGGCTTTAATTGTCGCGGCAATCTTTCTATGTACTTTCTTTGACAAGAGCTCGACAGAAGAAAATTCAGAGAGGGAGGGTTGAGCGGCTTTCACCAAAAATCTTGGACTCAAGTTGGGACACCCTAAAAAATAAGAATGAGATGGAGGTAAAAAACCGCTTAACAAAAATAATTCTACATCTTAGGTTCAAATTTGCTTTTCCCCACATCCTTTCTAAACATTAAATAATAAGATGAAAGACATTCAAAACCCTTCGCGCCGTGAATTCATAAAGACAGGTTCTGGTCTATCCGCTGGTGCCTTAATTACCGCACCCCACATAGCCAAAGCAGTCAAGAACGACAAGACCCTGAAGATTGGCCTTGTAGGGATTGGAGGACGAGGTAGTGGTGCCGCCGCCCAAGCCATGGGTGCCGATGAAAACGTCGCCCTTACGGCTATTGGCGACCTTTTCGAGGACCGCATCAAGTTGCGAAGCAGAATATTAAAGGCCCGCGGTCGCTCCAAATATCAAGTCACTCCCGACACCACCTTCACCGGCTTCGACGCCTACAAGAAAGTAATTGATTCTGGGATAGATGTCGTGATCTTGACGACTCCCCCAAATTTTCGCCCCCAGCATATTGAATACGCCATAGAAAAAGGCGTGCACTGCTTCTTTGAAAAGCCTGTGGCCGTGGACGCTCCGGGTGTGCGTAAAGTGATCGAGCTCGCCAAGAAAGCCAAGGAAAAGAAACTCGGCTTCATGTCGGGTTTCTGTTGGCGCCATCATTACCCGAAGAAAGAGGTTTTTGGCCGTATCCTCGACGGTGCCTTGGGCGACATTAACGCCATGTACAGCACCTACAACGGCGGCGAAATCTGGAAAAAGCCACGGGAAGACGGCTGGGGGGACCTGGAAGCCCAAATGCGCAACTGGAACGCGCATCTCTGGCTATCCGGCGATTCCATCGTGGAACAAGCCGTTCATTGCATCGACATGATGCAGTGGGCCGTAGGCGATAAAGCCCCCACCCATGCAGAAGCCTCAGGTGGTCGCCAAGTGTACGACGATACCGACAAGTACGGCAATATTTTCGACCACTTCGCCGTTGTCTACCAATGGGAGAATGAAAGTGGCGGTACGCGTGGTTATCACTACTCTCGCCAGCAAAACGGTACCGTTGGTGGTTACGAAGTGGAAGTATACGGCACTAAGGGCTTCAGCTCTGCCAAGAACCGACACGCCATTATCGGAAAGGATGATGCATGGCGTTTCCGAGGCGAGAACAACGATATGTATCAGACAGAGCACGACGAGTTGTTCGCCTCCATCCGCGAGGGCAAGCCCTTCAACGATGGTGAAAAGGCCGCCCGAAGCACCATGGTCGCAATTCTTGGCCGCATGGCGGCCTATACCGGACAACGCATCAGCTACGAAGATGCACTCAACTCAAGGGACGACTTGACCCCTTCGCACTTTGATTGGGATAAGCCTCTCCCCACCGTCCCTACGCCAATCCCCGGTGTAACCAAGTTCGTTTGATCTAAGGTCTAAACTTTGGCCCCTCTACTCAAAGTCGGGAGGGCCAAAAAATCTGATCCTGGGTAGAATCGCTAGGGCCGAAGCGTCTCTCCAAGCCAAGTAATGACGGTTTCGCTGAGAGGTCCAAGGCTGTCTCCGGAGAACACGTGATCCGTATCGGGAATCTCGACGAATTTCTTCGGTTCCCCGGCA
>CAZWTI010000040.1:0-16818 GCA_964637065.1 uncultured Puniceicoccaceae bacterium | reverse complement strand
CTGGTTCGGCAATTTCTATGACGCCTCATCCGGTTGGGTCTTCCATGAGACACACGGTTGGCTATTCACGGCTGACGCAGGTTCCGGAAACTTCTGGTTCTACGACGCCGGGTTAGGTTGGTTCTGGACGGGATCCACCTATTATGACGAGTCCTCCACGACACAATCAGAATATCTCTACTCAACCACACACGCACAATGGCTTTACTTTACAACCGATAACGGCAAGCGGAAGTTTTACCGTTATTCCGACAGCAAGTGGATCAATGCTGACGGAACTGACTATTCCCAATAAAGGAAAAATTCTTTTGATCCTAAAACCTCCGTCAGTTCCTTGGCGGAGGTTTTTCTTTGGGATAGTAAATGGTATGGCAAAGCGAATGCTAAAGCCGATACCATCGTCGAAGAATGGTTCGCAAAATTCCAACGGGAGCCAAACGGTAAAGAAGCGGGGCTAGACGAGCCTGCAAAAAACCCCCGGCATAGGTAATGCCGTCTTGTTTTTCACTCAAAACTCGCCGCAACGTCTTTGCAGCAGCAATAGGTTCGGGTGAGCTATTCAACTGCTTCTCGATTTGTTCCCAAGCTCGACAAGCAGAAGAATTGCTGGGGATGGCCTTCATCTTTTTCACCGAGACATTGAAATCAGTCCTGAAATCTCCGAGTCGAAAGTCATTCACAAAAGGCATTCCATTATATTCGAGAGAAAGACTTGCCGAAAAAGCCGACAGGGCAGCCTTGGCACCGTTGTACAACGGCATGTAGGGCAAGGGGAATAGACCCGCTATCGAAGTTACGTTCACGATTCCACCACTCCCCCTCTCCTTCATCGCCGGAGCAAAAGCGCGACACAATCGAACAGGAGCTGTAAACAAAACCTCAACTTGCCGAGAAATTTCCTCATCCGGAAATTCACCCCATTCAAAAAAGGCCCCATATCCAGCATTGTTAATCAAGAGGTCTGGAACACCTTGGTTCGAAAGATGTTCATCGGCAAAGGCAGCAACAGCCGAAGAGTCGCACAAGTCCAGTTGCACGCTGTACAAATCGTTGGCGCAAGACGACTGCACGGAACGACGGGCAAGCGTGGTAACCTCCACTCCCTCCTCCAGCAGCATATTGCAAAAAGCCAAGCCGAGGCCGGAAGTGCCTCCCGTCACCAAGGCCTTAGGGTAGCTATCGCCCAAGCGTTTCATCCTTTCCACGATGGATTCGTTTAGAGAGAATGAACAATCCATCAAAACATGGCGAGGCCCAAGATTTTTCTGCTTACCCATGAGTTTCCTCCAAAAAGAGGAGGAGCGGGCATCTATTGCGAGGAAATGACTGCGGAGGCAAAAGCCTTGGGACATGAAGTCGAAACTTGGGCGCCCGCCTACGCAAAAGATCAAAATGAAGCCATTCGGGCCTTGCCTCTCCGCGGTACACAGGATTGGCGATGCTCGTTTCGCATGGTGCGTGAGGCTCGCCTGCATGCAGGCCAAATCAAGGACCAAATACTTCACCTTGCCGAACCCGGGGCGTTGCGAGCCTTCGTTCGACTTGGGTTAGGATTTTTAAATCCCGATCGTCTACTCGTTACCCTGCATGGTTCGGAGATTCCGAAATTTTCCCACTTCCCGCTCGAGCGGTTCCTTTTTCGTCGCCTTCTGCGGAAGGCCGACCTCATCCATGTTCTATCCCATCACAATCGTAACGCCCTTCTACGCATCTTCCCAGAATTGGAAAAGCGAATCCTTCTCATTCCCGGAGCTCCGAGTCGCTCAGTACTCCCAATCAAGAGGAAGAAAACGTCTATGGACAGAATAATAAGGATTCTAACCGTTGGTCGCATACATCCCCGCAAAGGACAGGATCGAGTGCTAACGGCCCTTAAGGCTCTTCCACCCGAACTAAAGGTTAAACTGGAATATCATATTGTAGGCCCAAAGACAAAAAATGCCTACCATAGTGCAGTTCGTGAGCAAGCCGCCCACACAGAGATTCCTGTTCATTTCCTCGGAGACCTCCCGCCCACCGAGTTGCGAGAAACCTATGCCACAGCCGACCTATTTGCACTCACCTCCAAGCCAGCCAAGAACAGCGTTGAAGGTTTCGGTTTCGTATATCTCGAAGCCGCCTCCCACGGCATCCCTGCCTTGGGACACCGCATCGGCGGTGTGGAAGATGCAGTCGCTCACGAGGAAACGGGACTCTTGGTTTCCCACGACAAACCCGAGGATCTAGCCGATGCACTTGAACGTTTAATAACCGATTCAACTCTCCGTCGGAAGCTTGGTGAAGCAGCCCGAAACAGGGCTGCAGGCTTCACTTGGGACCGCCCGGCCCGAGGGCTATACGGCGAGGCTTGACCCACTGAACACCCATAAATAATTAGAGGCCATGGGACCGCTAGTGGAATTTCTTTTCGGATGGTCGGGAAAAGTCAGTCGTCGGAGTTATGCCATTGGTGGTATGACCCTCTTCTTTTTGAAGTGGAATCTAGATCGTTTCGCGACCAAGAATTTCAATTGGTCGGTGGGCTTTGATTACGACGAACTGCTCTTGTTTCCCCTCTCCTACCTCCTTCCGAGCAAGAGTTGGAATGAAATCAGCGACGAACACAGAATGGCGCTCATCCCCCTGCTGGGCCTCGCACTGCCCTTCATCTACATGGGAATAGTCTTAACGATCAAGCGTCTGCGCTCCCTAGAATGGCCCGCGTGGCTGGCCGTCCTGTTCTTCGCTCCCTTCGTTAACCTGCTCTTCTTCCTGCTGCTCTCAATCCTTCCGGAACGAGGAACCTTACAAGAAAAATCCTCGGAAAAGACAAAGGGGAACCTGAATGCCAGACTACATCGTCTAATTCCTCAAAGCAACTTCGCCTGCGCCGCCTGCGCAGTCACAGTATCAGCACTGGCCATTGTCGGCATCAGTGCTCTGACCCTACACTTTTCCTTTTTTGAAAGTTATGGCTGGGGTTTCTTCGTGGGTTTGCCATTCGCGATGGGACTGGTTGCCGCAGCCACCTATGGATATCATCTCGAGCGAAGCCTTGGGGCAAGCCTTGGGGTAGCCGCCTTGGCAGTGGCACTCGCTTTTCTTTTACTCTTCCTTCTGGCGTTTGAGGGTCTTATCTGTCTAATCATGGCAGCACCGATAGCATTTCCAATAGCCCTGCTGGGTGGAGCCGTCGGCTTTCTAGTTCAACGGCGACCATGTCATGGCAATCCCTCCCTCGCCGTACTGCTTGCAGCCTTCCTCCTCATGGGATTCGAAAAGGCAATCGATCCGGACGCGCCATTGTTCGCGGTTCAATCGGAGACTGTGGTCAACGCACCTCCCGAAATGGTTTGGCAAAACGTGATCTCGTTTCCTGAACTACCACCTCCCGAAGATTGGTTGTTCAAAGCAGGGGTGGCCTGCCCGACACACGCCGAAATTGAGGGAGAGGGCGTGGGTGCGGTACGCAAATGTTTCTTCACAACCGGTCCCTTCGTAGAACCAATCACGGTCTGGGACGAACCTAAGGTTCTCGCCTTCAAGGTTACGGCACAGCCGCCGCCAATGAGGGAACTATCCCCCTACGACGTCCACCCGCCTCACCTTGACGGACATCTACAGAGCGAGCGAGGTGAGTTTCACCTCATCCCGTTACCCGAAAGACGAACCCGCCTTGTGGGAACGACTTGGTACCGTCACAACATGTGGCCGGCAAGTTATTGGAAGATATGGTCGGATTTTCTCATTCACCGCATCCACCTCAGGGTACTGCGACATGTAAAGAAGCTGGCTGAAGCGGAGCATTAACTCTCCAGGCCGGCCAATTTTCGAAATCGTCCGCATTCATAAGACGTCGGCGAAGCCGGGACGCAACCTGTGGAAGAACCATGCCCCAACAAGAAGAGTGACCAACCCGAAAACCCACACATAGGCCAAGGCCAGAAATGAGGGTTCGCCACCCCATAGCGTAACTTGGCGTAGAGCATCGATGGTATGGATGAGAGGATTCCATTTAAGAAAAGACCAGATGCCTGGCGCGGCTTCCCGGGCCTTGTCAGCGGAATAGAAAACGCCGCTCGCGTATAAAAGAGCCAAACCGAGAAAAGAACCCAGTTGGCCTATGTCCCGAATGAAGACGCCAAGGGCAGAGAAAAACCAAGACAAGCCCAAGGCAATGAGGAAGACAGGGGCCACGATGACGGGAATCCAGAACCCCAAAACCGTAAGGCCAGGCCCGAGGAAGATGATACCTGTAAGACAAAGGGCTAGGCCAATCAAGAGATCGTACGCAAGAGCTCCAGTCAAGGCGGCAGGCAAGATTTCCAGAGGAAAAACGACTTTTTTGACAAAATTCGGCTGTCCGACGATGACGCCGGGAGACGCTCCTATGACACCCGACACAAGACCAAGCACGTTTAGACCGAGGAAAACGCCGAGGGCATAGTCGAGCGTGGATTCGTCTGGCGAATCTGTAAATCGTCCGCCAAATACAATACCGAAAGCAAAAACGTAAAGCCCAAGCATTAGCAAGGGATTGGCCACAAGCCATACAGCTCCTAGAACACTCCCGCGGTGACGAGCCTTAACATTGCGAGCTAAAAACTGCCAAAGCAGCTCGCGGCGACGAAAGAGGTTGAGGATCGGTTCCATGGAAATCAGAAGGGTCGTTACTTTGCGCAAACGAGCAAAATGGCGAGAGCCTTTTGAACGCTACCCCTCCACCAGTTCCCAAGCCATTTTCGAGAAGTCGTAGAAATAGCACGCATCAGGGGTGGAGGTAACAGTGGAAAAATAGAGCCAGCGTGAACGTTCATGGGCATAAACATAAGGGAACCCTTGCAGACTACTCCACCACCAACCGACACCTGCTTGCCAAGCCCAGAAAGCATCAGGGGAATTTTCAGGAACAAAAACCCAGCCAAGTTTTTCATGGAACAACCAGCCGCCGGCAATGTCCACAAAGTTACCAAACCAATCCAAATTCAGCCATTCTCCATAGCCCGTCTTTCGAGCGGATGCCCACCGTTCAAGATAAGATTGAAGCCATGAAGATTGGGAAGCAAGTCGTGTATAAACGGTGACGTCTCCATAAATAGAATCTTTTGTCCCATAGGAAACGGTGCCCACGATTCTCCAAACCCCTGCTATATTCATGAAGGCAGGACCGCCACTATCGCCCTCGGCAGTGGTCGCTTCATAGGCAAGGGGCGACGATGAACTGGAACCTGAACCGAGGTAATCAATGGGAAGGGTGTTTGCACCGAGAGAATTAAAGAATCCATTGGGTTCGTCAAAATCCACTCCAAGCAAACCACCCTTGTAGGCAAGGGGAACTTGAGGGGCATCCACTGTTTCCACAATCCGATCAAGGGTATTTTCACCCGCCAACCGCTCAACGTTTTCTACATGCGTAACTCCTCGACGTCCTTGGGCCAAACTCCCGTAACCAGTCATGATGAGACGTGAACCTACGGACTCGAAATTGCCATCGTTAAAACGTGCGGGAGCCACATTGATCACGGGTTTTCTCAACCTAACCAAGGCAAGATCCACTCCCAACAAGTCTCCATCGCCTATGCCGTTCTCGTAAGGAAGGCGAGCTGTCCATCCATCATGAAAGATTATTTCGGAAACTGCGTGAGTGGCCGTAGCTTTCTCATAGTCCTGACCCAAGGAGAAGGCCCAATCGGATGCAACGGGTACGGACGCTCGATTACTTCCGCGCAAGACATGGGCTGCAGTGACGACGATGGTGGGCGAGAGCAAAGTCCCGGTACCAATAGCCCCCTTGTCCGAATAAACGACACCAACCGGGGAAAGGTCGGGAAAGTTCTTGCCGGGCAAAAAGTCACCCGAGTTACTCCCCATTTGGCGGTGAAGTTCGAGAGAGACGTCGTGTCGTCTTCCAATGCGGCGTTGGTTCTCCCCGAAAACAGCGGCTAGCAGGAAGAACGCCGCAAAACTAATCCTCACGGGAAGGGATGATGTTTGGAGGGGGACCCGGAGGAAGGATGTCAGGCGGTGGTGGCGGAGGAGGGAGATCATTAAGGTCAATGCTTCCGGATGAGACAACCCCTCCCACAGACTCAGAAGGGGTGGAGCTTGTGGTTCCGCCGGAAGTGGAAGATGGCAAAGCTCCACCGATGGGTGAGACGGTGGAAGTTCCGCCGGTGGAGGGTGCGACGACATTCGGGTTTATTGGATTATTTGTGGCTGAACCGATCTCGTTGGAGGGTGAGGAGGCGACGGGAGAATTTTGGGACCCTGTGCGGCGGGGAACAAATCCCGCAGGGAAACGAGTAGAAGATGGACCTGCTGAAGTCACGCTACCCGTCGGTCGACCCGGGGACGAACCACGAATTCCTCCGCCAGCACGAGAAGTACCCGATGCTACGCGATTGGCAAGCCATGGCGGCAAGGTGGGTGTAGTTTTCGGTCGTGGCGGCATAACTCGAGGTTGCCCTGGAGCTTGTGAAGCAGTGGGCGAAGGGGTATTCGAGGAAACCCCCGAAGCCGGCTTGACTGATGGAGAGCCTTTCGACTCACGAAGTGAAAGATTGTGCGAAGAATCCCCGAAACGTACGGTTAGAGTTTCGTTTTCAAAGTCAAAGGTCTCGATGAGAAAATCCTCGTCGGTCTTTTGGCCAATGGTCACCCATTGACCATGATTCACCTTCTTGTTGTAAAGAGAGAAGAACAACCTGCGATTAGTTCCGGAACCGAGACTGAAGTAACCACAAAACTCTATTTCGTTGGCAATTTTTACATTTGAAGCTTGGGGTTTGGGCTTGAAAGCAGTGTTCTGTGGAGGAGTGGGCCGGGTACGGGAATTATAACCTGGCGGGAGGAACGGCGAGGGAGTGACCGCCCCAAGTATAGGCGAAAGAACAACCACGACTGCAAAACCTAGAAAAAAAATGGTTCGCATATTGCCTATAAAATTGCGCGTGTTGGAATCGCCCGCAAGCGCTTTTGGATCACTTCAACTTTGCGATGCAACTCGCCAGCCCACGTAAACGGCCGCCATACAACATGTAACAGACAATAAAATATTGGCGGCAGCAAGTCCCGGATGACCATCGCGAAAGAGCTTTAGCACATCCAGGCTAAATGTAGAGAAAGTGGTGAAGCCCCCACAAAATCCGGCTATTAGAAAAAAGTGAAGATTCGCATCTTCTTCTTCACTGCCAAGGCAATGAATCAAGACTCCAATGACAAGGGATCCGGTAACGTTAACAACGAAGGTTGCCCATGGGAAACCGCCTCGCAGGAACTGTCCAACCAAAACCCTGAGGACCGAACCCAGCGCACCCCCACCGGCAACGCACAGCAAATGCTTCCACTCCATCCAAAGGTCTTTTGGGGGTTCAGAAAGGAAGACGTTCAGTCCTTTGCTTTATCCGCCTCTTGTGACTCGGGCGCTGTCTGATCCTCCGAGTCCTCGTCGCCATCAATTGGCTCAACTTCTTCTTCCTCCAAATCTTCCTCAGAATCGTCGTGATCATCGTCTTCAATTTCGACTTCGGCGACGGTGTTAAACTTAAGGATTCTCTGATTCTTGGGAAGAGGTGAAAGGTTGACGGTAATAAAACGACCGGATCTCTTGAGTGCGTCGTCGGGCCGACCGACCCCTGAAAGATCTTGCACCGCCTGACGAAGTCGTTCGAAACCGATGTCGACATGCTCTAGCTCCCGCCCACGCATCATCATGGTCAACTTGAGCTTGAAGCCTTGGTGAAGAAATTTTTCAGCACGCCTCAACTTAGTTTCATAATCGTGTTTCTCGATACGAGGTCGAAACTTGGCTTCCTTTATACGTTTACCGCCACTCTTGTCCTTGTTCTTTTTGTTCTTGCTCAGTTCATATTTGTACTTGCCGAACTCAAGGATACGGCAAACAGGAGGTTTGGCAGTAGGAGCGACCTCGACTAGGTCGAGTCGGTGCTTCTTGGCGATCACCAATGCATCCTCCGGTGACATGACTCCCAACATCTCACCGGCAGGACCGATAACACGTACTTCGGGCACACGTATACGCTGGTTTTTCCGAATGTAGTTTCGGTTGTGCCTAAATCGCCGTTTTCCTCTGCCCCGAGGCTTCCTGCCCATGCGATTATTTCACGCCGCTGGGCGGCTCATGAGAAGTTGGTTGAATGCCATGCAAAAGGTTTGGGGGAGAAGATAAACGCCAAGGATTGCCCTAGGTGATAGGCGAAGCAAGCTTTTTTCCGAGGTTTTGCTTGGTCAGACAAAAAATCTAAAGGTTGAAGCTTTCCCCGCAACTGCAGCTGGCCTTGGCGTTTGGATTTTGAAATTTGAAGCCGCCGCCAACCAATTTATCGGAGAAATCGAGTGTCGTACCTCGAAGGTAGAGAGCCGTCTTTGAATCGACGAGGGAGCGGACCCCGGAACTGTCGACAAGAATATCGCCCTTCTTTCCCTCGGGCACAAACATCAGTTTATAGCTAAGACCGTTGCATCCACCTCCAGTGATACGGATACGTAAAAATTCTCCCGTGCCTTCACGGATGATCAACTTGTTGAGCTGATCTCCTGCAACATCGGTAAGCCGAACAAGACGTTCATCACCCACTCGAACGCCATCAGGAAGAACTTTAGACTGAACATCTTCACAGGTCATTGTAGAATCCAAACCTATGGTAAAGCCGGACCGAACTCAAGATTCATCCTGCTCGTCATCTTGGCGACGCCGGGCGAACCCACGTTCGCCTTCAAGGAAAAACTCAAGGAACTTTCGCCCTGATGCTGTCTTGGGAAGTTCCCCCTCTTTCAATGTCTTCTCAGCACTTTGACGAAGATTGCGGTCATTTAGGTAGAGCTCTCGGTAGCAAGCTTTCAAGTCACTCACCATCTCATCAGAAAACCCGCGACGCCTCAAACCCACGAGGTTCAATCCACAGGCTAGGTTGCGTCTAGCCACTGTAACGAAAGGGGGAACGTCGGCGGACACCTCCGCCATACCGCCGACCATGGCACCCTCCCCAACCCTGACGAATTGATGAAAAGCCGCGCCGCCTCCAACGAATGAATGCTCTCCCAATTCAACGTGACCCGCCAAGAGGGCGCCGTTGGCAACAGTGACGTGGTCGCCCACAACACAATCATGACCGACATGGGAATAGCCCATAAGGAAAACCGACTCGCCGACGAAAGTGTTCTCTCCCTCCTTGATTGATCGATGGATGGTTACGCCCTCCCCTATTCGCACCCCTTTGCCAATTCGTACGCCCGAGGGAGTGGAGGGATCGAACGCATCGTATTGCGGATCTCCCCCCACCACGGCGAAATGCCCAATCTTGCATCCATTACCCAAAAGAGAACCTCTCTTCACGATGGCATGAGCATCCAAAACACAATCATCTCCAACCTCGGAATCTTCCTCGACAATGGAGTAAGGACCAACCTTGACTCCGGATCCTAACTTTGCTCCGGAATCCACAATCGCCGTCTCGTGAATATGACATGCCATTAACTCATTCTCCAAACATCTCTAATTGTGGTTCCTTGGCGAGGCCATAAGCCTTGAGGATACGAAGAGCCTGCAAAGGCACGGACTTGGCGTGATCACTGCTTGGTTCCGTGCTCCGCAGCAAATTTTCCAGCATGGTGCGAAAGGTATAGACGCCTTGGACCCCGGCATCACGGATCACATCCAATGCCTCACGGGTCTTGCTCTCTGCTAGGGGCAGCGCGGGCAATACTAGGAGTCGAAGGCAATCGCCCATACGGGCCTCGGGTAATGCAACGGGAGGAGAGAAGCCGATATCTAGACGCTTAGAAGTAACTTCCATCTTGATGAATTTAAGCAACCCGGCATCGCTACTCAGGAGATTGGGGGAAAAAGCGCTACTCTCCCAACCAAGAATGGAAACAAGTGCTGCTCGAATCTTGCCGATGTCGGTGGTAAAAAGACGGAAACTGAAATTGTCCGCATTTTCCCGAACCTCGGGATTGAAGATAGCCAACGTCGGTGCTGCCCCTGCGCGTTTCTTGCCCGCCTCGGGAGGGTGACCGGCCAAACGAACCAGAAAGCCGTTTGACTCGAAGTAAGCTCGGACTACCTCTTCCTCGAAACCCGCCATGACTCATCCCATTCTAAACGGCGCCGATAGTTTGCCATGTTTCCTCGACCAAACGAAGGGGAACCCCATCCACAACTTGGGATTTCCCTATGGCATCGACGACTACAAAACGCAGCAATCCTCCCCTCACCTTCTTGTCTGAGCGCATGGCATCCATCAAGTGTTCAATGGATAATGAGGACCGCAAGTCGGCAGGCAAAGCTTGTAAGGAAAGTAAATTCCGCAATTCGGGAACAAGCCCTTCCTCGAGGTATTCAAGCTTCTCCGACAAACGCAACGCGCATACCAGACCAATAGCAACGGCCTCTCCGTGAAGGTAGTCGCCGTAACCTGCGACGGCCTCGATAGCATGTGCAAAGGTATGACCGAGATTGAGCAGAGCTCTCCCGCCGGAGCCTTGCGAAGTTTCTCTTTCGTCACCCTCCACAATGCGGGCCTTGTCAGCACAGCAGATTTCTATGATTTCGGGCAGCTCGGGGCTGGATGCGGACAAGGCGCCCAAAGCAATCAAGCGTTCGTACAATTCTAGATTTCCCAAGAGGCCGCACTTGATGACTTCCGCCATGCCTGAAGCAAATTCTCTGGGGGGAAGCGTATCCAAAAGATTCACGTCTGCATACACAGCCTTGGGTTGGTGAAAGGCTCCGGCGAGATTCTTGCCTGTCGAAAGGTTCAAGCCCGTCTTGCCGCCAACGGAACTGTCCACCATGGCAAGCAAGGTAGTGGGCACTTGAATAAAATCGATGCCACGTAGGTAAGACGCCGCCGCAAAACCTCCAAGATCTCCCGTCACGCCACCGCCAACAACAAAAAGACAGGCCGATCTGTCCAACTTAAGGGAAGCGAGGTAATCCCAAACTGAAATAAGCTTTTCGGGGTTCTTGGTAGACTCGCCGGAGGGTAATTCAAACTGTGGGCAATCACCGAAAACCTCCTCAAGAAAAGTCGGTTGAGCAGATACAAAACCAGCATCCGCAACCACCGCGACAGAGCGATTGCTTCCCTCCAACTGCTTACGGCACTGACGAATCTCTCCCGCTAAATCACGATCCACGCAAATCTCGTAGGAACGTTTGCCAAGCCCCACTCGCAAGGACCCCAACACCTTTTCTTGCGTAACCATCTACCCCACCGAAGCATGCGGAATAAAAGCTATTTTACAAACATGAACTAAACATAAGAAATAGGTGGACCACCTATTCGACATCCGCATTTTCAGGGATAGGCAGGATGGAGTTGACATAGTGCTCTATGGAAAAGGGTTGAAGATCGTCCGGTGCCTCTCCAAGACCCACGAAAGGGATGGGCAGCTTGAGTTGGCGATAGATTCCCACAAGGGCTCCTCCCTTTGAGGTCCCGTCCAGTTTGGTCACGACGAGCCCGGTGAGGCCGAACTTTTCGTGAAAGACACGCGCTTGCTCAATGATGTTGGTACCCGTTGATCCATCGACCACGAGCCATGAATGGTGCGGGGCGTCTTGGTTTTTCTTTTGGAGAACGCGCCTGAGCTTGATGAGTTCCTCCATAAGGTTGTCCTTCACGTGCAGGCGTCCAGCTGTGTCGAGCAGAAGCAAATCCCTACCTCGAGACTCGGCGGCGGCGTAAGCGTCAAAGGCCACGGCAGCTGCGTCGGCACCGTGATGCCCTGCGACGATCTCAAGATCAAGGCGTGTCGTCCAAGTCTTGAGCTGCTCTGTGGCAGCGGCGCGAAAGGTATCACATGCGCCTATGAGCACGGAATGACCTGCGTCCTTCCAAAGATGACCTAGTTTGGCGCAAGTCGTGGTCTTTCCGGATCCGTTGACGCCGACTAGGCAAACCACCTCCGGCTTGAACTCGCTTGAACTGGATGGAGCGAAGGTAAGTTCCGAGCCCTCGAGAGTTCGCTCGAGAATGGCCTTGGCGAGAGCAAGAGCGTCTAGGCCACGCAGATTCTTATCCTTCCGGTGAGATTCACGAATTCCCAGCAGAATCTCCTCAGTGGTCTCGACTCCGAAATCACTTTCATAAAGGGCTTCCTCAAGATCGAGGAGGGAGTCCTCGTCCAGTTGAACGCGACCGGAGATGACGTCGAAGGCGCCACGCACGGCTTGAGCGCCTCGGTCAAGTCCCTTCCGGAATTTTGAAAAGATTCCCATCAATGAAGCTGGTTTGAAAAGAACAAGGTGAAGATTTCTCGATTTTTTTCAACCACCACGAGCGTTTGAGTGGAAATCCAACAGGGTCAGTCAAGCAGGAGAAACGATCCCTGGCTTCACTTTGAGCGTACAAGTAGAGTACAGCAGGAGTAGTCGACAAATCGCTTGGTACAGCAGTCCTTAACCTTGAACGCCTGAACAGTAAGTACAATGAGACGGTCGGACAAATCCCAAGTATCGGTAACGTATCCGCCCGGATCTCCAAAGGGCACCTTCTCAAGAGGCGGAAGTGGACGAGAACTCCGCTTTTGTCCGTAGCGGGCGGACAGGATTTGACGGAGATTGTTCCACTGGGGTTCGAGCGTATCGTCGTAGAATGAGAACTGCCAACCCTTTCGTCCTTCTACGAGGCAAAGTTGAAGCTTGCCTGCCTCGTCGAACTTACAGGCAAGATCATATCGAAAACCGTTCAGTTTTGCGGCGCATCGCACCAATCGCTTTTCCTTTTCCTCGCGAATCTCGCGAAAATCAGCGTCGCGTAATTTCCTTAGAACTATCCCACGTGTATCCCCAACCTTAAGATCGGCGAAAAGGAAACCTGATCCCACCTGGGGGAAACTCGGAGAATCTCCGAGCTTATGCGTGACTAATGAAGATTCCTTCGGTGCCCCGAAAGCACAAACAGAGTAGAAAGCAAAGAAAGCCCAGACGACGACGGTTCGCCTACAAACTGTAGTAGATACGTTCAAGCGTGAGAAGTGCATAGGAGGTAACAAGCACGGGATCGCGCTCCCACCAACGTCCATTTTCATTGATCCAGGATCCATTTGCCTGCTGGAGGTCGAAGAGCTTTCGAGCCAGTTCTCGACGCCAATCGTGGACCGAACCACTCTTCGACTTGATCTTTGTCAATCCCGACAAGGAGAGAGCCTTTGCCATTGTATGATAGTAATAGTAAAGTCCTTGCTGGCCGAGGCCGGGATTTTCCTTGATGCTGTAGTGGTCGGAAATCCATTTGCGGACTGTAACGACGCGATCGTCCTTGGGATCCATCTCAGCATAGATAAAGCTCAGCAAACCCGCATAACTCATGCTCCCGTAAGAGCGCAGGGCTTTCTTCCCTCCGGCCAATTCTCTCTCGCCCGCCATGCTGCTGCCGGGAAAATAAACGAAACCGCCTTGGTCGTCGTCGTGGGTACTGACCCATTTCTCCTTGTTGGTCTTGGGCAGGTTCTGGCACTTGCCCACAAAAGAAATAGCTGCCTCCCAATCAAGATCGAGATCCTCACCCTCCTTCGTCTCCAGCATTTTCTTTGCATAGAATAGAGCCTCCATGGCGAGGTGAGTATTGGAAAGATCAGAATGAGCCCAACGAGCTCCATACCCAATGCCACCGTCGAAGACATTGTCGGTCTGGCCTCGCTTGTCGAAATCGTGCTGTTGGTTGACGAGGAATTTACGGGCTTTGCGGATAACCGGCTCGTGCTCGGGCCTTTTCCCCTGCAGCAAGGCCATCATGCAGATCGAGGTATTGTAGGATGCTAAACCCTTTCCGTAAATGCCGCCGTCACTCTGGACCTTGGAGAGTATGAAGGAGTAACCTTTTTTGACACCCGGAGAATACTTATCACCGGATTGGCGAGCGGGATCACCTAGAATGGCTCGGACGGCAAGACCCGTAAGGGCGGGATACTCTTCGGCTCCCCACAAACCGGAGGTGGCATTCTGCTCGGCAGCCAGCCATTTCACGCCACGCTCAACGGCCCTGCCGACTTCGTTGCGCAACGACAGATTTTCCCGATCTTCGGCAGCTTTCTTGGTCTTGGGAACGGCAAAGGCACCAAGAACAAAGCTTAAAGCGGAGAGAAGAAAAGCTATTCGCAAGGAAGGTTTAATGGCATTAGTCATGGCTTCAATCTAGGGGTTTGAGAAGGAATTTGCAAGGTAATGGTAACGGGAGTCTCAAGAGAAGGCATGGCCTTCTTGTTCGCATACCAAACGTCATCGTTGTTGCTGTCGAAGTCAGCACTGTTAATCATGGCGGTGTCGTCTGCATAAATGGCGAGAATGGAACCGGTAGACTCGGCTTGAAAGGTTTTTTCAAAAAACTTTGATCCTGTGAAGACAAAGGATCCTTGTTCGATGGGCTTATCGTCGTTTGCGTTCAAGGCAAAAGATTCGAGTGCAGCATTTCCCTTGGATCCGTTAAAGTCCCAAGAAACAAAGATTCCAAGCTTGCTCGCGCTTATGTCCATCGGTTTCGGCTTCTCCTGCCAAAGGTTCTCGACAAAACCTTTCGCGGGTTTGTGCTTGGACAAGAGAAGAACGAACTGCAGGCGAATAGGTCGAACCTTGGTACGGAAAAGCGCCTCGTGAGTCTTGCCCTTCTCATGCACAATCCCGTACTCGACTAGACCAGTGACCTGATTGGTAATGGCTGGAAAGGAGATGAGGTTTCTATTCTTGTCGAGGAGAACATCGTCTACCTTATAAATCCCTTTTGCCACTCGTTGGACCTTTGGCGGCTGGTCATTGTTGGAGGCGTTTGAATCAGGCAAGGCTTGTTGAGCCGAAACGCAAAGGCCAACCATCAAGCAAAAGGTGAGGCAGAGCCTAGGGTATGGATAATGACAAATCACGACTTTAGTTGGAATAACTACGGATACGTTATAAATTGTTCAGTTTCAATACTACAGCATACGAAATTTGCTAAGAAAATTGAACATGGTCAGTCTTATAACTACATGCTCACTACTATACAGGCAATACTTCCAACAGGTCTTGAAACCAGCCGGACTTGACCTTGGCCAAATCCAATATACTCAATAGACACAAAACAAATCGCGGAAAAGTAATCATGGACCAAGAAGCCCATTATCCTGAAGAATATCCCGTCGAACCATTGGAGGAGGAAGCGTACGACCCCGATTACACCGTCGCCCCTCCCGTCGAGACAGCCTTTGGTCGCTATCTTCGCGAATTTCGCCTGCTCAACAGCCTGCTCATTTCCCTCTTCTCCGTAACGATCTTCCTCATCCTCATGTGGGGACTGGTAGTGTACGTGGCGGGAGGAGGAGAAGGCACGGCCGACTTCGCCGATGCTGGGGTGGCCCCCCTTCAGCAAAAGCAACCCAAGCAAAAGGTGAAGTTGATGCAGCGGCAGAAGAAGGCCCAGCCTTCGATGAAACAGCCCTTTCGCGCCGCCACGATCTCCGACATCGCGATGCCCGACCTGAACGATCTGGACGTAAAGGATCTGGCTCCGGTAGTCGCGGCCAACGCCCCCTCCGTGGGAAACACCGGCATGGACAACGACGCCATGAAGAACGCCCTCAAGGGCATCGGGTTGGCTCTTCCGAAAACGCTGCAGCAACGCTGCGACCCGAAGAAGCGCATCGGTCGCCTCCGGGCAGGAGGCGGGAAGGACATTACCGAGCAGGCCATCATTCGAGGTCTCAATTGGTTAAAAAACACCCAAGGGAAGGATGGCTCATGGGGAGGGAACGCAAAGAATAAGCACGGTGAACCCAGTCCAACCGACAAAAACGCCATGACGGGCATGGCTTTGCTGAGTTTTCTCGGACATTGCGAATTGCAGGATTCACCCGAGTTCGGCCCCACCGTGCAGAAGGCAATAAGCTTTCTTACTTCTACTCCCCCGGAGAAAATGACGGGGGGAGGGGGCGGCGCTTACTCGCACCCAATTCGTACCTATGCCCTGTGCGAAGCCTACACCATGACGAAAATCAAGAAGCTCGAGCTGTATGCCAAGCGCTCCGCCGAAGCCATCGTCAAAGGGCAAAACGAGAGAGGAGGGTGGGCCTATAGTTATGGAAAGGGCGTCGGTGACCACGTCGATCTTTCGGTTACCGGTTGGTACATACAGGCCCTCTCGGCCGCCGACCTCACAGGTATCTCCATCGACGGACTCGACTCAGCCATGGACAACGCCGTCGCCTACACCAAGCGTTGTCAAGACACCACCGGAAAATTCGCCTACGCTGAAGGCACCGGAGGCAAGGCCAGCCTCACGGGCACGGGTGTGCTGTGCCTGCAGATTTGGAAGGAAGCCAAGTCGCAGGAAGCCCAGAAAGGACTCGAATGGATCATCGCGAATCAAGCTCAAGAATGGAAAAGAGTGAACGTCTATGAATGGTACTACCATGCCCAAGCTTGTTTTCAGGCAACGGGCGTAAGCGGAGGAGCAAAGTACTGGAAGGCTTGGAACAAGAACTTTCAGGCTATCGTCTGCGGCGCTCAGGATTCAGACGGGCATTGGGACGGACATCCCTTGGGTCATGGAGGAACCGATGTATTCACCACCACAATGACCATCCTGATGCTGGAGGTATACTACCGTTACATGCCTACCGGAAAGACGGGCTAGACAGCTTTTCCTTGTTTCCATCAACATTTCACGCCAATATCGAGGAGGTTTATGAAATTTGGTCGTGTCGCGACAAATTGACATGCTTGACCTTGGCCAAACCCAATAATACTCTTTTAGACACTAAGCAAATCAAGGAAAAGTAATCATGGATCAAGAAGCTCATTATCCTGAAGAATACCCCGTCGAACCATTGGAGGAGGAAGCG
>CAZWTI010000039.1:0-3518 GCA_964637065.1 uncultured Puniceicoccaceae bacterium | reverse complement strand
ACGGCGACCCTCCCGGAAATGTTCCGTGCGGAATGTCTCCGATGCGGTTCTCACCAATAAGGGAACTATTTCACACAGCTTTCCATTAGAAACAAATAACGTCTCTTACTTTCATACCAATGTCACTGAGCTTTAATCCGGCGATGAGTTCATCGTTGCGTGCCTTGCGTCATGGAAACGCCGCACGAACCAGATCGGTTGGGAATCTAGCATCCGGCGAGAAGCAAAATCTGTCTTCCCAAGATGCGGGTGCGTTCACCATGACGGCGAGAATCGATGGCAATCGTAGGATTGAAGGTAGTATGGCTGGAAACCTTCAAAGCCTGATCAGTTTCTCTCAAACTCAAGACATTCTATTAAGTGAAATGTCTACTGTCTTAAGCAGGATAGGTGAATTGGCCACTTCTGCTTCCAATCCATTCCTTTCAGATGCCGAAAGAAACGCCTACGAGCTCGAGAATGTTGAATTGGTTAAACAATTCGAGACCCTAAACGTGGAATCATTCAATGGGCAGGACTATTTCTTCTCTAGTTTCAGCGATGAAAAGAAGGACTTTGTCGCAGCCCTAAAGGGAGGTTGGTTGCGAGCAGCCGAGGAACTCATCGAGGACAAGTACGGTATCATCGGTAATGGCGACGAATTCGATGTAATAATCAATGAGGAAGATACCGGCGGACATGCAGCTTTTGTATCATCTAACTCCTTGGGAGATGTAACCAAGATGGTATTCGACATGCCTGATTTCCAGGCGCCATTCACCAACCCACCATCTGATGGAACAGATTTCCCTCCCTACTGGGCCGACAGGGTTATAGCACACGAACTGGTGCACGCCATACAAGCGCGCAACACATATAATGGAGACAAGGATGGCGACGGGAATCTCTGGTCGAAACTCTGGTTTTCGGAAGGAATCGCAGAGTTCATCCACGGGGGGGACTACCGATTGGAAGGTGCGTTTTCTTTCGGAGTAACAAAACAGGAAATCGTGGATGGACATCCCGATCACCTCTACGCCCAGTACTATGTCGGAGCAAGATACCTTCATCACTTGATAAAGACGAAAGGGCAATCCGCCTCGGTGGGAGGTCAAACCTTTGATCACAATGATGGGATAAAAGCTATAATTGGTTGGCAGGCAGCCAAGTTTCAGGCGGGCGCTGGCGCCATGAGCAGTGGATATAGTCAAGGTATCAATGCATTTCTTGGTCATCAAGGTATTACAAGTGAAGACAAGTTTTTGAAGGAATTCACGAACAAAGGAGCAGCATTCATTAGCGACCATATTAAGGAGACTAACAACGATACGGGAGCAATCGGTGGCAGTGATGCGGATGGCGGAAGCGAGATCTCCGATCAAGCGGCCGTTCCAGACACAGTGAGTTCTCCCACGGGAGACCCCGACCAACCACTTAAGCACTGGAAGATAGTCTGGGAAGAAGATACCGGAATCTCGATAACTGCCGATTCATCAGGATCCACTTGGCGAATGGAGAGTGTTGAACCTCTTCAGTACGGATCTTCAAGCATCTACAACTTGAGTAGTCAGGCTGCAGCGGCTCTGGTTATAGCGAGAACGCAGGAACTCCTGGACAGCATAGCATCAAGGAGGTCCACGGTGGCGGCAAATATATCTAGGTTCAATTCGAGCATCGAACGCCTAGAGGCACGGAGGCAAGCAGCCAACGAGGATTTGGGCCGAATACGAGGAACAGATTTATCTGAAGAATCCGTAACGTTGGCCAAGGCATCGATTCAAACGAATCTCGGGATGACCATGCTGGCCCAAGCGAATCTGACCCCCACAAATTTATTACAATTACTATGATGAAATCATTTCAACTCAAATACAGGTTTCCGATCCTGATTAAAATCGGACGAGCGACAGGAAGTCGCCCGCAACAACAGATAAATCATGGAGGATAAAGACCATGGGACTCACAATAAACACTAACCCGGCTGCCATTCAGTCGGCGTTCAACCTAGCCAAAAATAACCAACAGTTGCAGCAGAGCCTTACCCGGCTATCCAGCGGAAAAAGGATACTCAAGCCGTCCGATGATGCAGGCGGTCTCGCCGTATCGATGAAGCTAAACGCATCGCTCAGCAGAATGAGTGCGTCGATTGCGAATATTCAAAATGCTGTATCATTCGGAGAAGTGCAAGATGGTGCCTTACCATCTGCGGCAACTATACTTGATCGCATGGCTGAATTAAAGTCGTTCAGTCAGGACGTAATCAAGAGCACGACCGACAAGGCGAACTACAACACCGAGTTCAAGGCTCTGCAGCAGCAGCTCTACCAAATTGCGGGCGAGGCTTTCAATGGGGTGAGCTTGTTTGCCACTACGAAATCGTCCACTGATCATTCCGCAGCAAAGTTTGGGACTGATAACCATACGATAAGCGTTTTTACTTCCGATCGGGGAGCGGCGGGTTCGGTCGTGAGCCTGAATAAGTCATTGGTTCTAGGAGCAGTGACCTTCGTTAGCGTCAGTGACGATTCGGCCGAAACCATAGGAAGTGGCATCACCTTGGCTGCGGCAAGCTCTGGAGCAGCAATCGACATTGATACCTTGGGAATTAGCTTCTTCAACTCAGGGTTGGAGAGGGTTGCGACCTTGCGTGCAGAAAATGGCGCCACCATGGCTCGATTTGGTTTTGCCGAGGATCATCTCCGGTTGAGCAAGGCGAATCTAGAATCCGCGAACAGTCGGATTATGGACGTGGACGTTGCTGAGGAATCCACCCGCTTGGCCAAATTCAATATCCTTACTCAGGCATCCGCAGCAATGTTGGCCCAGGCGAATCTGTCGCCGAATTCAGCGCTGATGCTGCTTGGTTAATGAAAGCAGTAGTAATGCCTAAAGCACCAATCTCATGAACAACAAGGGAATCGGCCCCTTTCCCCCAACCGATCCTTGGCGGCAGGAGGCCGTCGAATACAAATAACAAAATCAAGGAGGATAAGCCAATATGGCACTCACAATAAACACGAATACCGCCGCCACCGCGGCAACTCGAAGCCTAAATCAAAACAATAATTTCCTGCAAAAGAGCCTGACAAGGCTTTCGAGCGGGAAACGCATCGTCGGTCCTGCGGACGATGCAGGGGGCCTGGCGGTCTCCATGAAGCTAACTGCATCCATCAGTCGCACCAAAGCCTCGATCTCGAATATTCAAAATTCGCTATCGTTCGGTGATGTGCAAGATGGAGCTCTTCAATCAGCAGCTCGAATTGTCGATCGCATGGCTGAGCTGAAGTCGTTGAGCCTAGACGTAATGAAGAGCAGCAGCGACAAGGCGAACTACGATACCGAGTTCAAGGCCTTGCAACAGCAGCTCTACCAAATCAGTAGTGAAAAGTTCAACGGGGTCAGCCTGTTTGCCACCACTCAATCGACTACCAGTCACGCCGCTGCAACATTCGGAACCCATAACTATACCGTAAGTGTGTTCACTTCGGACTCGGGTTCTGCAGGTTCCTCTGTGAGCTTGAATAAGTCGATGCTGCTTG
>CAZWTI010000038.1:0-9265 GCA_964637065.1 uncultured Puniceicoccaceae bacterium | reverse complement strand
GGTGGTGCGGATCGCTGATTTCCTTCAACCATTTGACCAAGCCATTGGTTATGGTGTAAAACCAACTGTCATCCAACCCAAAGGAAAGCAAAGACATGGTCTTTGAGAAGTTCGTCGAATGTCTCCGGTAGTATTATTGTTAATTGGTATTGGCGTCGTCTTGGGTGGTATACTCTGGTTGCGCTTACATGCCTTTCTTGCGCTAGCATTGGCGGCGTTCGTCGTGGGTTTCCTTACGCCTCGGGAAAATCTGATTCAACATTGGGAGAAAGAAAAAGAGAAATCTTCTAAAGAAGCGATCGCGTTTGCGGAACAATCGGTAGGAAAAAGAGTGGCAGAAGGTTTTGGTCGAACCTGTGCAAAGGTGGGAATAATCATCGCCATGGCCGCAATCATCGGCACCTGCCTTTTAGAAAGCGGAGCTGCGGATCGAATCGTTCGTTCGGCCCTTAAAATTTGTGGGGAAAAGCGTGCCCCCGAAGCTCTCGCAGGAAGTAGTTTCATATTGGGGATTCCAGTCTTCTTCGACACCGTCTTTTACCTAATGATTCCCCTGGCCAAGGCATTGGCCTCGAGTACGGGGAAAAATTATCTGCTGTATGTCCTGGCGATAATAGCCGGCGCTTCCATGACGCATTCTCTTGTACCTCCAACGCCAGGCCCCTTATTGGTGGCGGGTGAGCTTGGCGTGGATATAGGGCACATGATCCTAGGTGGATTGACGGTAGGGATTTTCGGCATGATCGGCGGTTTTGCTTATGCACGATGGGCAAACGCGCGTTGGCCCATGAAAGTTCGGGCCGGTGAGGACATGACTACCGATGATCTCGAAGCCATGACTAAACGGCCCGACTCAGAATTACCAAACATTTGGCTTTCTCTCGCCCCCACCCTGCTGCCAGTACTCCTGATTGCAGGTCATTCCGTACTAAAGGAATTCCTCTCCGCAGGAGAAAGCACAAGCGAAGGTCAGCAGCAATTACTAAGGATTCTGGGCATATTGGGGGACAAGAACCTCGCCCTGACCATAGGAGGGGGTCTTGCACTAATGCTGCTAGTAAAATCCGGAGCCAAGCGAGGGAAGGAATTAGCCGACACAGTCAGGAAGTCACTCAGCAGCGCAGGATCCATCATCCTAATTACCGGGATGGGCGGAGCCTTTGGGGGCATTCTTCAGCAAACAAGTATAGGTTCAGAGGTCACTACGCTTATAGAAGGCTCGGGGATGGGCCTTTCGGGAATCCTCCTGCTGGCTTTTTTCGTGACGGTCGTTATTCGTATCGCTCAAGGTTCGGCCACTGTGGCGATGATCACAGCCGTAGGAATAGTCGGTGGCATGGTATCACCAAACGACCAGTACTGGATCGGATACGTCGCCATCGCCATTGGATGTGGAGCCAAGCCATTTCCCTGGATGAACGACAGCGGGTTTTGGGTTGTCGGACGCTTGGCGGGCTTTACGGAAGGGGAAACGCTGAAGACGTTTTCCTGCATAATAAGCCTTCTGGGTATAGTCGGCATCATTGTAACCCTTATCATGGCAAACCTTTGGCCGAATTTCATTTTCTAAGAGATGCGCATCACAGATTTTCGCATCCATTCAATTGCCATAGCCGATCCTCCCCTGCGGAGTTCCTACGGTCTGCACCAACCTTACGCCCTTAGAAACATCCTCGAACTCGAAAGTGAGGACGGCATCGTAGGCATTGCCGAGACCTATGGAGGTGAGCAACCCGCCAAGGCGTTAGAGAAGATGCGCGGATGCGTGGTAGGGGCCAATGCCTGGCGTTTGCTTGGTGAGATTCATCCTTTGTTGGAGGACGGTGCCTCAGGCATGGAGCGCTCTCAGACCAAACACGTTCCGGGTGAAAATCCACTCGACGCCGATGCCCGAAGCTATTCCGCGATCGAGACTGCCGTCCTCGACCTGATCGGGAAGTCACACGGGGTTCCCGTCTGTGATCTGATTGGCGGAAGGGTTCGTGACTCAGTTCACTTTTCGGCCTACCCTTTCTACAAGCACAAAGGTGGCGGAGGTGAGGGCGAAGACATCCGCGAGGACGAGTATGGAGAGGCTCTTTCTCCGGATCGACTCGTAGCACAAGTTCGACAAATGGTTGATTTGTATGGATTTGGAGAAATAAAGTTCAAGGGAGGAGTGCTCGATCCAGAGGTTGAGATTGAAACTGTCAAGCAACTGCGAAAGGAGTTGGGACCTGATGTTCCTCTTCGAATCGACCCAAACTGCGCATGGTCAGTCGAAACTTCCGTAAAGGTCGGTCTTGCCTTGGCTGAGGAACTCTCTGGAGGTGGCTATCTAGAGGATCCGACAGCAGGATTGCACGGCATGGCTGAGGTTCGGAAGCGTCTTCGGGCTGAAGGGGTGGAAACGCCACTCGCCAGCAACGTATCGATTACTTCGTTCGGTGATCTGCCCGCTGCGGTTGAGCTCGATGCCGTCCAAATCGTCTTGTGCGACCACCACTATTGGGGTGGTATGCGCCAAGTCCAACAACTTGCCAAAACTTGCCAAACGTTCGGCATTGGGCTCTCAATGCATTCCAACAGTCACCTCGGTGTGTCTCTTCTGGCAATGGCCCAAGTAGCAGCCGCCACTCCACACCTGACTTATGCATGCGACACGCACTATCCTTGGCAAAGTGAGATGGATGAGATAGCGGCAGGCGGCAGAGTGAAAATCAAGGAGGGCAAGATCGCCATCCCATCAAGGGGCGGCTTAGGAGTAACACTCGATTACGATCAAATTGAACGGGGTAAGGAACGCTTCGACAAAATTCCCTATCGTAAGCGTGATGATGAAGCAGAAATGCAGAAACACGTGGATCCGAAATGGAAACGAATCCTTCCAAGATGGTAACAACCTTGAAAAATATGCCAGATCAACAATTTAAAGAACTCGTGCCGCAAGGCGTCATTGGTTTTCCCGTTACTCCTTTCCATGTCGACTACGACCTGAACATAGAGGGCTACCGCTCCAACCTCGAGATAATGCTCCAGGAACCCTTCACAAGCTTTGTTGCCGCCGGCGGCACGGGTGAGATGTATTCCTTGGCGAGGGATGAATACATTCGAGTCGTCCACGCAGCGGTTGAAGTTGCCGATGGGAAAGTCCCCGTAATTGCAGGAGTTGGGTATGGTTCTCGCATAGCAGTCATCATGGCGCGCGAGGCGGCCAAAGCCGGCGTCTCCGCCATACTCATCCTGCCACCGTACTACCCGAACGCTGCGTTCGAGGGGCTACTAGCCTACTGCAAGACGATCGGCAACGCAACGCAGTTACCCCTTCTAATTTATACACGGGACTGGGTAAACCTTTCAGCCGACCTAGCCGAAAGACTTGTAGACGAAGTCCCTACTCTAGCGGCATGGAAGGATGGCCAAGGCGACCTGAGAAACTACCAGATGATAAAGTCCCGTCTAGGCGAACGCCTGACGTGGATAGGAGGCGTGGGCGATGATCACGTCAGCGGTTATTACGGCATCGGCATCCGACGTTATACTTCAAGCATTTCAAGCGTGGCTCCCAAGCTTCCAATACTTTTACATCAAGCCGGCGTCTCTAGGGACGAGGAAACCCTTGCCGAACTTACAGACAAGCACGTGCTTCCTCTGTACAACCTGCGCACTCGTTGCAAAGGTTACGAAGTTGCCGCAATGAAAGCTCTTCTCGAACTTCGAGGAATGGCGGGAGGTCCCGTTCGCCCTCCGCTTGTCGACATCAAGGCTTCGGAACGTGATGAACTGCAGACCATTCTCGACGGTTGGAAAAAATTCCTGTGAATCGTTTCAGGGCCAAGTTGGTCGCAGTCGTCTGCCTTGCCCTTGCGGCATGTGGCGACCAATCCAAGGACAAGATCAAATCGGCGGATGGCGGACCAAAAGAAGAAATAGAGTTGGAGACAGACGAAAACGGCATGCGGAGGCCCAAAGGATTTGTCGTCCAAAAAGTGCTTAGCGTTCCCTTTCGACAGAATGGTTCATGGATCAGTATCGCCTTTGGCGAAAAGGGAAATTTATTTGTCGGAACCGAGAACGGACCACTTAACATCCTTCGTCTCTCTAACGACGGCAAGGTGGAGGGAATAGAGGTTGTGAAAGGGGTTCCGGGCAAGGTTCACGGAATACTGGAAGCTTTTAAGTCACTCTACGTCGCTAGCCATGAAAAAAAAGCACTCGTTCGCTGCCGAGACGAAAATGGTGACGGAGTCTACGAAAAACAGGAGTCCATCCTATCGCTAGAAGAGAAAGGTGAATACGGGCCATACGATCTTACACTTACTGAGAATGGCGAGGGCATCTATTTAAGCGGGGGACACAAATCCCCAGTTCCCATTAACGCTGACTTTCCAACCCTGCCGGCGCCAGGCGGATGGATTGTACGAATTCCACCGGACGCGTCCAAGGTTCGAGTCATCGCATCGGGATTGCGAAATGCAGACAGCATCATAATGAATGCAAATGGAGATATTTTTACCTGCGACTCGGATGCCATAGAGGACATAGGTTTGCCATGGTATAGACCACCAAGACTTCTCCAAATCGTGAGCGGAGCTGACTTCGGATGGAGAGAAGGCCCGGAAAAGTGGCCTAATCACTATGCTGACTCCCTGCCGGGCATAACAAGCCTTGGTCCCTCTTTGCCCACGGGAATGGCTTCGGGACACTTAACACACTTTCCGATGCGATACCGTGATTCCGTCTTCGTCTTAGACAAGACGTTCGGTGCCATCCATAATGTTCGCCTCATCTCAAAAGACGCAAGCTACCTAGCGGCATCAGCACTTTTTCTCATCGGAGAGAACCTGCGTTTCACCGATGCTGCGGTAGCTCCCAATGGTTCCCTCTACGTCATTTCAGCCGAAAAAAACAGTCCCTCGACTCTCTACCGGATAAGCCACGAAACCCCTTCTGAAAACAAGTTTGGAGAAGCCCCAAGCAATCGAGTTCGAGACCAACGCTTACGACTAGAAACCTTCCACACGGCTCCGCCAAGCGATATCGCTAGGCGCGAAGCTTGGTCAGGATTAAAGAGCCCTGACCGCTTTGTGAGACATGCCGCCCGCATCACCCTAGAGCGCCAACCAACCAAAGGATGGCAATCGCTGTTTGAGGATGAAACGAACAACCGCGCGGCGATAAATGCCGCTTTGGCGCTCGCCCGCAAAGCTCCCGCACATCGACGGGCCTCTTTGGCGAAGCTCGCCAACCTGAATTTCGGCAGCTTACTTGAAGAGAACAAGTTGGCCTTCTTGAGGGCCTTCAACATCGCGGTAGAATTCAAGCCCGAACCACCACCCGAACTCCTCGCCATAATTGTACCTCAACTCGACGCTGCATACCCTAGTGGAAACGATATTCTCGACCAAGAACTTGCTCGTGTCTTGGGGCCAGTAGTGAGTGGCGACTCAACTTCAAGCTTCATCGACAAAACTCTTCGATTGCTTGAGTCGCGCAATCTTCGTCACCCATCGGTAAATCAATTGCTGTTTAAGAACAATCCCGTTCAAGCAAGGAATTATTTCCATTCCACTGATGTTCCTCCCGATCCAATTGGCATTCACCTCGCCTTCGTAGTATCTCACATTGACGCTCAAAACTGGAATAGCACTCAAATGCAAAAACTCTATCGCTGGTTGAATCGAACGGCGCTAAATGCTCCCCAGGGCACCAACTATCAAGAAGTGTTGATTCGCCTTACTCGAAGCGTGTTCGGTGCTCTGCCTCCCGAACTAAGGCAAAAACTTTCCCCACCACCTTCGCCTTCCCCATGAAAACTCGCTTGCCCCAAGCCAAAAAACGTCGCGAGATAACATCCCAAAAAAAATCCTGCCAAAAACCAAGTTCTAATCGCCATGAAAGATAACCATTCCCACAGTCGACGTTCCTTCCTCGCCGCCGCATCCGGCATCGCCGCCACCACCGCTTTTGCTCGCGATTGGTCGGGAAACCTTCCCACCCGCTACCCTGATCCTGACCTAATCACCCACGACGACCGCTTCAACAAGTACAAACTGGGTAACACTCCCATTCAGCGACTCTACACCCATCCGAACATGCTTTGGGCTGAAGGTCCGGCATGGAACGGCGTGGGCAAATACCTGATCTGGAGTGACATTCCTAACAACGTCCAGATGCGCTGGCTGAATGACGACGGCCACGTAAGTACTTTTCGACACCCCTCGGGCAACAGCAACGGCAACACCTTCGACTGGAAGGGTCGTCAGATTTCATGTGAACACGGCAACAGGCGCGTCGTTCGGTATGAATACGATGGTTCCATAACCGTCTTGGCCGATAAGTATGGCGGTAAAGAGTTCAACGCACCAAATGATGCAGTCGTCCATCCGAATGGCGATGTTTGGTTCACAGATCCAGGTTACGGCAGCCTGATGAACTATGAAGGCAACAAAGCCGACACGGGGAGCGTTCAACCGCACCAGAAGGAAGCCGTTTACCATATCGAGTCAAAGACCGGCAAACTGACCCAAGTGACGGATGAAATATTCAAACCCAACGGACTTTGCTTCTCGCCCGACTACAAAAAGCTATACGTGGCCGACACTGGTTCCTCGCACTATCCCGAAGCTGCCAAGGAAATCAAGGTTTGGGACGTAATCGACGAAAGGACATTAAAGAAGGGACGTACATTCGCGTCCATGGAACTTGAGATTGCAGGAGAAAAATATGCAGGCATGGCCGACGGCATCAGGTGCGACGTCGACGGCAACGTCTGGTCGAGTGCAGGATGGGTAGGCGCAGGCTATGATGGCGTTCACATTTTCGAACCCAAGGCGGGCAAACGCATTGGTCAAATTCTGCTTCCTGAAATCTGCTCTAACGTCTGCTTCGGAGGACCTAAGCGAAACCGCCTATTCATGACTGCAAGCCAGTCGGTGTATGCTGTCTACGTCGAAACGAAGGGCGCCCACATAACGTAATTCCCACCAAAGAAGAACCTAACGGGACAAAAAGAATCCTGACAACTCCCTGCCATCAAGCATCATATGCAGGAAAAGCATGCAGTTTCTTAAACTTTTAGCAGCGGCAGTCCTAGTAGTTGCAACGGTTCCTCTTTCGGTTTCCAAAGCCGGGGAATCAACTGAGAAGTTTCAGTGGAGTCACCTTCCCGAGTTGCCTCCGGCATACGGGGAAACCAGACAAGCCGGACTGGCCGGACCCTTCGCAGGAGTTCATGGCGGAGCCTTGATTGTCGCAGGTGGGGCCAACTTTCCCGACTTGCCTCCATGGAAAGGCGGGGGGAAAGCTTGGTGGGACGACGTTTACGTCCTACGCAAAAACCAAGAAGGAAAAGTAGAGTCCAAATGGTTTACCTCACCAAGGCTCGAACTACCAAAGCCTTCCGCCTATGGCGTTTCCATCCCCACGGCAAAAGGCTTGGTATGCATCGGAGGTCGCGACGCCGAACACTACCACTCGGACGTTCTTCGCCTTCAATGGTCAGAGGAAGATGGAGAATTATCCATCCAACGGCTTCCCGACCTGCCCCGCCCCCTTGCCTTCATGGCCGGAGCCAAGGTCGGTGAAGTTGTCTATCTGGCAGGTGGGCAGGAATCGAAGGATGGCAACGCCACTAGCAACTTCTGGGCCCTCGACCTTTCGGAGGAAGACAGGCCGAATGGAAAGTTGCAATGGAAGGAGCTTCCCACTTGGTCCGGCCCCCCACGAATCCTGGCCTTGGCCGCCTCCCAGAACGACGGCAAGAACGATTGCCTTTTCCTGTTCAGCGGTCGCAGGCCACAGGACGGTTTACCGACTCAGCTTTTGACCGACACCTTCAAGTATGACCCTGTCGATGAAACTTGGTCACGGTTGGCAGACGTTTCTACAGGAGATGGACAACCCCAATGCGTGATGGCGGGAACGTCACTGCCCGTTGGAGTTGCCCATATTCTTGTTTTCGGAGGAGCCGATGGAAAACGATTTCTTGAAATCGAGAGCTTGAATAGAAGATTAGCCGATCTGGGAAGAATGACGAGAGACAGTAATGCTACCGACGCCAACTCCTCCGAACTGTCTAAGCTCAAAGCAGAACACCTGCGATTCCATGAGGAACACACCGGGTTCTCGAATGAGATTCTGTCGTACCACGTCGTCACAGACACCTGGACGCAACTTGATGAGGTAGAAACCCCATTCCCCGTAACCACCCAGGCCTTGGACTGGGATGGCAAAATAGTAATCCCAACGGGCGAATCTTCTCCAGGTATCCGCACCACAAAAGTTCACATTGGACAACCTACAAGCGGCGAAGGCTTCGGGGCACTAGACTTTTTCGTGATTGGTCTTTACCTAGCCGTCCTCGTCTATATCGGCATCCGATTGGCGAAAAAAGAGAAGACCCCGGAGGACTACTTCAAGGCCGGAGGACGCATCCCTTGGTGGGCAGCCGGACTAAGTATTTTCGGGACACAACTAAGCGCAATCACCTTCATGGCTCTCCCCGCAAAGGCCTACGCCACCGACTGGACCTATCTGTTCGGCAACCTCCCAATCATTCTAGTAGCTCCACTCATCGTCTTCTGTTTCCTGCCCTTCTACCGCAAGTTGAACGTCACCACCGCCTACGAATATCTCGAACGTCGATTCGACGCTAACGTTCGCCTCGTCGCCTCCGGGTTCTTCATCCTGCTGCAACTGGCCCGAATCGGCATTGTCCTCCTCTTGCCCTCACTCGCTCTCTCCGTAGTAACGGGCGTGGACGTAACGACCTGTATCCTCGTCATGGGCATCCTGTGCATCATCTACGTCACCCTCGGTGGCATCGAGGCCGTGATCTGGACGGACGTCCTCCAAGTCTTTGTCTTGTTGGGTGGCGCCACCTACATAGTAACCTCCATAGCGATGCAAACTACGGGCGGCTTCATGGGTATGATGGATCAAGCTCAATCTGCTGAGAAGCTAAGGTTTCTAGACCTTAGGTGGAATCTCTCCGAGCCTACCTTTTGGACACTGCTGTTGGGTGGTTCGGCGGCTAGCTTAATAAGTTACGGGACAGACCAAACCGTGGTTCAACGCTACATGACGACAAAGGATGCAAAAGCCTCCTCCCGCGGCATCTGGACCAACGCCATCCTGACCGTGCCTGCAACCCTGCTTTTCTTCCTAGTCGGGGCCGCACTATACGTGTTCTTTGCAAATCAACCTGAAGCATTGAGCCCCCATCTCTCGACCGCCGACGCCATCCTCCCTTTCTATGTGGTCACCCAGTTGCCGGATGGTCTTG
>CAZWTI010000037.1:0-2595 GCA_964637065.1 uncultured Puniceicoccaceae bacterium | reverse complement strand
ATTTTAGACTTGGCAACGAAACCTCTGGTTCTTGGGGTGCCACGCTCTTTGAGTTGTAGCCAGAAGCTAGCGATTAGCCCAAACCAAAAGGGCCAATATGGCTCATATATGATGCGCGAATTCAGTTTGGGCCCCAAGATGGGACTAAATGGCCCTATCCGGGGCGTTAAATATTTGTATAAAGTTTTATATAAGAGCATGTTATAGAATAATTAAATTTGGTATACAATTTGCATATTCTGTAGGAAATAAACCTCAAAATCATAAAGGAGATTACTTATTATGCGTTTAAAAAACCAAACTCCCTTATCCTGTCTTAATAATGAGCTGGATGAATTCTTTAACCTTGGACGCCGTGCCTTACCTTTGGCGGACGTCTTTCTTAATTCAATCGTTCCTAATGGTTCGCAAGGCAGCGCCGACATCTCACTTCGTCTCGTCGATAAAGACGATTGCTACCAAGTTCATGCCGCCCTTCCTGGTTTTTCCAAGAAGGAAGTAAATATCAAGATTGAGATCGACTGTCTTTTTATCTCGGGAGAGCGAAAGGAATCAAAGGACGATTCCTTTCAATTTGCTAATTCTTTTTCCCGTTCGATCCGCTTGCCGGAGGATTTGGATATCGAGAAAGTTAAGGCATCGCTGACAAATGGTGTTCTCATCGTAACCCTGCATAAGTTAGCCAAGGTCAAACCTATTGAAATCAATATTTCATAAAACCTAAATCTTACCTTAGCTGGTTTTGAATTAGGGGCGGGCTTCAATGCTCGCCCTTTTTTGTTGTCTCGCGTTGTTAATTTCACCTCCTTGCTTTGGCTAAAAAGCCTAATGTCTGAGAATCTCCCCATTTTAGAAGAAGCAAATACTATAGTCTCGACTTTAAGGGAAGAACGTCGGCTTGTCGTTACCGCACCCACGGGTTCCGGCAAATCTACGCAATTGCCGCAAATGCTTCTCGATTCGAATGATTTTCTTGGTCAAATTTTGGTTCTTGAGCCTCGTCGCATTGCCGCACGCATGCTTGCGCGCAGGGTGGCGAGTGAGCGGACCGGACGAGTGGGAGACGAAGTAGGCTATGCCGTTCGTTTCGATGATCAAACTTCTGCTGCTACCCGCATTGCATACCTCACGGAGGGATTGCTTCTCCGCCGCCTATTGAGAGAACCTCACCTTCCCGGCGTTTCGGCTCTTATCTTCGACGAGTTTCACGAACGCAACCTAGAGGGGGATCTTGCCCTCGCCCTTGCCAAGCGACTGACCGAAACCGTTCGGCCCAGCCTTGCCATCCTCGTCACCTCCGCCACCATCTCTGCTGAACCTCTCTGCGAATACCTCGGGAACTGCCCTCTCGTTGATGTGGAGGGACGCACTTATCCTGTGGAGATTGCCCACCTTGGTGGCGGTCGTGAAGAACCAGTTTGGGAACTGGCTGCTCGTGAAGTCGCTCGTCAGGCAGCCAACACGGAGGGAGACTTCCTCGTTTTCATGCCCGGAGCTTACGAGATACGTCGTACTATCTCCCTGTTAGAGGGCTCTTCCTCACTAAAGAGCTTCGATTTGTTCCCTCTTTTTGGAGATCTTTCGTCTGAACGACAGGATGCCGCCGTGCGTCCGAGTGATCGGCGCAAGGTTGTAGTTGCTACCAACGTAGCCGAGACGTCGCTTACCATAGATGGTATCCGAGTCGTTATCGATTCAGGTCTTGCAAAGAAAGCTCGTTTTGACGCATGCCGTGGAATCAATTGCCTCTTGCCCGAACCCATAAGTCGGGCATCTGCCGATCAACGAGCCGGACGAGCTGGTCGTACTGCCCCCGGACGATGCATTAGATTGTGGAGTGAAAAAGAACATGAACGTCGTCCAGAGGAGGAAGTCCCCGAGGTTCTCCGTATGGATTTGAGTGAAATGATCCTCACCTTGCATGCAGCCGATCTTAACTCTCGGAAACTTTCATGGTTTGAAGCCCCAGAGGAAGAGTCTCTTGTCCGGGCCGAATACTTGCTGACTGACCTCGGGGCCCTTGATAAATCGGGTGTTCTCACCCAACAAGGACGTTCCATGGCAGCCTTTCCCATGCATCCCCGACAAGCAAGGGCAATGCTCGAGGCCCGTGATCGTGATTCAATACATTCTGTTGCCTTGGCCTTGGCACTTGCTCAAGGTCGTTCTATCATCCTTCCTTTGCGCGACAAGCGTTTGCTTGCCGAGAGGGACAGACTTCTTGATGTCTCGAGCGGTGAGACGGAATCCGATTTTTTGTGTCTTCTCAGGGCATGGGATTATGCTGCCGAGCGAAACTTCGACCCCTCCTCTTGCCGTGAGCTAGGCATTCACGCAGGTCGTTGCCGCGAAGCCGCCAGGCTTGCCCGTCGCCTATTGTCTCTCGCCGGTGCAAAGCATGAATCGGGATCGACTTGCGATCCGGTGGCTTTCGCCAAGTCCATCCTTTCTGCATTTCCGGAACATGTAGGAAAAAGACGAAATCGAGGTACTCTGGTCTATGCTTTGGCAAACGGCAAAAACGGTGAACTCCGTAGACAAAGCGTAGCCCGACACGCTGATTTTATCGTGGCTGCCGAGCTGGATGAAATCCAA
>CAZWTI010000036.1:0-2944 GCA_964637065.1 uncultured Puniceicoccaceae bacterium | reverse complement strand
TCCATACGCCCGCAGTCCCTCGCTACCTCGGAAATCTCCATTCTGAACCAAACGATTCCCAACGCCCCCGAACCGAAGAGCAAAAGGGAAGCAAATCCAACCACAGCTCCCAATCGGCCGAAACGAATTGATATTCCCTTCTTTTTCACAACTCAGGTTGGCCTAATTTCTTAAGGACGCGCATGCGGGCGGAACGGCTGCGAGGATTCCGTTCCACCTCTTCCTTGGTCGGCATAATTGCCTTCGTTGAACTCAACTTCGCATAAACAGTGCGTTCATGTACAGATCTGGAATCTCGCCGATGCTCAGGACGCCCTGCCATGCGACGCATAAAACGCTTTACGATACGATCCTCGAGCGAGTGAAAGGCAATGACGATCATGGACCCACCTCGCTTCAAGGCTCGGAAGGCCTTCGGCAGAGCCACGACGATAGCTTCGAGTTCTCCGTTGATGGCGATACGGATACCTTGAAAGGTCTTGGTTGCGGGATGGATGCGTGGTTTTCTCCCCTGCGGCATCCTGATCGCCTTTTCCACAACCTCCGCAGCACTCACGGTTCGCCGGAGTCGTCCCGTGCCGCGTGCATCCAAGATCGCCTTGACCACCCTGTGCCAACGCCTCTCCTCACCATACTCGCGCACAGCCCGCACGAGACTTTCCTCTGAGGCCGATTCCAAAAAATCTGCTGCCGACTGACCTTCGCGAGGATTTAGCCGCATATCGAGCGGTGCATCCAACCGAAAGGAGAAACCCTTTTTCGCCTCCGACAACTGAAAGGAGGAAATCCCTAAGTCGAAAAGAACCCCGTCCAGTTCCCCCTCCGAGGTGGCCTCGTCCAGCCTCTGGAAATTCAAGTCGAAAAAACGAAAGCGATCACCAAAGGTCTTTTCAAGCGGTGCCGCTCGATCAGCAGCATCAGGATCGCAATCGAGGGAAACCACTTCCACGCCCTCGCCCGACTTCAGCAAGGCCTCGGAATGCCCGCCTCCCCCAAAGGTGCAGTCCAAGTATCGCCGCGCAGCTCCGGGGTCGAGGGCTGCCAGCGCCTCGTCTAGAAGTACCGGTACATGCCTCACCTTTGAAGGGGCGCAGACGAACTCAGCTGTGCCGCAAAGCATTTACGAGGGATGGGTCTAGCAGAGACGAAACACCGCCCCTCCCCGAGGCGGACCTGAAAAGGTAAAAAGGGGTTGCGGAGTAAGTGGATGAGGCCGAGGCCTCGAAAGAAAAAGCGTGAGGGACCTGGGGAGCATACGCGCAATCCCCCCTTTCCAAGACGGCCACCCCAAAAGGCCGCCCGGTATAAATAAGCGCGCAACTCATAGTCCCAGATCCCTCATCGCATCAAAAATGTTTCTCTCCGTAGCCTCCGGGCGCTCCCCGTGTGGTTTCTCGCCCCAAACTGTGAAGAAAGTGCCGCTGCCCACCAACACCGCCTTTTTGCGAATGCTCGCGTGGACAAGCAATTTGTCGGTCAAGTTGATTCGCCCCTGCTTGTCGCAGCCAAAGGAATGAGCCTTGGAGAACAATTCCATCAAAAGAACTTGGGCGCTCGCGTCGCTCATGCGCGCCTCCGCTACCTTCTCCTCCAGTCGAGCGACCATCCTCGGTGGGTACACGATCACGTAACCGCCGGGGTTGGGCAGAGCCAAGTAGGTGCTGTCGTCCCCCTTGATCCTCCATTTCGAAGGTATCGTAATTCGGCCCTTGTCGTCCACCGAATGCACGAACTCCCCAACAAAAAAACTGACGCTTAAACTGTCCACCTGACTTCACTATCTATACAATATACTCCATTTCAACCCATCTTTTGCCATTTTGCCCCACACGCGTCAACCCAATTTCCCCAAAAATACTCCTGAGATCCTGGGAATCGCTTGATTCTCTTTATAAATAAAGGGATTCCTGTGAAAAAAAATGTTCAACAAAAGTTAAACGAGTAACGCTCTTTCCATCCCGTTTCGTCCCCGCACCCTCCTTTCGATCGATAAAAATGGGGTTCGAGGTAGCTTCCATCAATTTGCAAGTCCGGCTTGTCCTGCGGGAAAAAATCATCGACAATCCCGATCGTGAAAGCTGCGAAGCTACGTGCCGACGAACTCCTGCCCGCCCTCGGCCTATGCGAGAGCCGAACGCAAGCCAAAGCCCTCATACTGGCGGGCAAGGTCTGGCTCGGCACGGAACGGGTGGACAAGCCCGGACGCCTTCTGCCCGAGGACGCCCCCGTGCGGGTGGACGCTCCCCCACCCTACGTCGGTCGCGGCGGAGAAAAGCTGCAAGGCTTTCTGGACAAGTTCACCCTACTCGTCGATGGAGTCGACGTGCTCGATGTCGGAGCCTCCACGGGGGGGTTTACAGATTGCCTCCTCCAAGCCGGGGCCCGCTCCGCCACCTGCGTGGACGTAGGATATGGTCAATTGCACTACAAGCTACGGCAGGACAAACGGGTCACGAACCTCGAGCGCACAAACGCACGCTCCCTTGCCCCCAGCGACCTTCCCCTGCCCGAATATCCTCTCATCGTGATGGATCTTTCCTTCATCTCCCTCCGAAAGGTCCTGCCGGCGGTCTGGAACCTATTGAGCGAAGGCGGCCACCTCCTCGCCCTCGTCAAGCCCCAGTTCGAGGCCAGCAAGGAGGAAGCCGACCGCGGCAAGGGCATCATCCGCGATAAATCCGTGCATTCTCGCGTGCTAGAGGAAATAAAGAACTTCGCTGCGGGGAACCTATCCCACTCCAGCCTTTTCACCGAGACCGAATCCCCAATAACGGGAACCAGCGGCAACATTGAATATTTTATGGGATGGATGAAAAGACAAATTAACCTCAGTCATTAAAATTGACCATACGAGAATGAGCATATACTACTTCTAAAGCCTTACAAGAAACAAGGGAAATAGGGCTTCTTATCCAATGGGTAGTCCGCCAGTTCAAACTTTACG
>CAZWTI010000035.1:0-5708 GCA_964637065.1 uncultured Puniceicoccaceae bacterium | reverse complement strand
GATTTGCCGTGCGACTTTCCGTGATCGCGGTCGCCATGATGACCTCCCGGCTTGCCATGATGGTCGCGATGGTGTGGAGAACCGCCGGGCTTGCCGTGTTGAGGTTTGTGGCGGTCGCCTCCGGATTTGCCGTGCGACTTTCCGTGATCGCGGTCGCCATGATGACCACCCGACTTGCCGTGATGGTCGCGATGCTGCGGATGTCCGCCGGACTTGCCGTGAGATTTCCCATGGTCGCCGTCTGGTTTTCCATGTGACTTCCCGTGATCGCGGTCGCCACCTCGGCTATAGCGTTCCCTAGCTTCTCGCATGCGTTTCTCCCAAGCCTACCGTATGCGGTCACGAGCTTCGGCACGCTCCTTTTCACTCATTTTGCTCCATCGTTCTCTCAAGGAGGAAGAAGAGCCTTTTCCATTGGAGGATCCGCCGGGACGAGCTTCGGGCTTGGCATGGTGGTCACCATGTCGTCCTTTGCCATCGTTGTGGCGAGGTGGGCCTTTTCGATCCTCGCCAGTGGCGACACCGGCGAAAAAGGACAATATGCCGATCGCAAGGAAAGTACCTGCGAGTCGTTTTAATAGGTTTGCAATTTTCATGTGCTTAGCGGGTTACTGTTTTGTCAAAAAATAAAGTTTCCGTTATACTTGATCAAGGCAAGAAGCAAAAAGCTAATGCGTAGTCATGATAAAGGTTTTGGTGGTGGGCATTGCAATCGGATGTCATTTGAGAATATCACCGAAGAATACCCGATTTCATTAAAACGTCAAAGAGTTCCTAGTGGCTTGTTAGAGGTCTCCGCTTTCGCTCTCTGGATTCATGTTTTCTTCCCTCGCCAACCTCTTTTTAAGAGGGCATTTGTCTAGCTATGCTGGTGTTTCCCTGTTCGAGTTTCCCTTTTGATTCATGTCTTACGAGATGAAAGCGATTTAGGGCGTATTAATTGTGAAGACCATTGATGACAGGTTGCTTTCCCTAGATTTTTTTCGTGGCTTCACCATGTTTTTTTTGATCGCTGAAGGCACTCCGTTGTTCAGGCACATGGTCGATCCATCTCTGAATGGTACGCTTATCCATACTATAGGGACACAGTTTCATCACCATCCTTGGAATGGTCTTAGATTTTGGGATCTCGTTCAGCCATTCTTCATGTTCATTGTTGGGGTTGCCATTCCCTTTTCTGTCGCTAAGCGAATTGCGGGAGGAGACGATTTTTCGCTAGTTCTTCGTCACGCTCTTTTGCGTTCACTTTTGCTTCTCTTCTTGGGTGTGACGCTGGCTTCAATCGGTCCTGGCGAAATCACTCTTCAGTTCCAGAACGTGCTCGCCCAGCTTTCCGTCACTTATCTGGTCGCAATTCTCCTGATGCGTTACTCCCTCTCCACGCAGTTGGTCGTGTCCTTCGCGTTGATCCTTCTTTCCGACATGCTTTATCGATTTTGCGGCATTCCAGGATACGATCAACCTTTCGTCGCTGACAAGAATTTCGGAGCCTGCGTCGACATGTTTCTTTCCGGTAAACTTTCCGGTGGGCATTGGGTCTCCTTCAACGCAATACCCACGACAGCCCATACGATTTGGGGTGTCGTGGTCGGGCAATTGCTCATGAGCGAACGATCCGGCGCGGACAAGATAAAGTTCTTGCTGGCGGCGGGTTTGATTGGCGTGGTCGTAGGCTATGCTCTTGATCCTTACGTTCCTATCATCAAACGCATCTGCACCAGTTCATTCGTAATCGTCAGTGGCGGGTGGTGTCTGGTTGCCATCGCCTTTTCGTATTGGCTTATAGACCTAAAGGGAACTGGGAGATGGCCCAAATTTTTCGTTGTTGTCGGGATGAACTCCTTGTTCATCTACCTTTTCGCTCAAGTCGGTGGCGGAAAATTGATCCAGCGTTTGCCCAAACCGTTCGTCCACCAGCTTTTTTCTTGGGCAGGCGAGACCTGCGTTGCAATCGTCAACGGCTTCGCCACTTGGTTCCTCCTTTGGTATCTCTGCTATTGGCTCTACAAACGACGTATCTTCATCAAGATATGATTCTTCAGCCCTAGAGTCCGAGTAGATCAACGACGAGACGGATTATGTTGCCCGTCGCGCCAATTTTCGGCCCGTAAGACTTTTCTTTTTCACCCCAAGCCGTACCGGCTATGTCGAAGTGGACCCACGGTGTTTCGTTCTCGACGAATTCCTTGAGAAATGCTCCGCCCGCAATAGTGCCTGAGTTCCGTTCTTTTCCGATGTTCTTGACGTCGGCAATCTTGGATTTGACTTCTTCGCAGTATTCTTCCCATAACGGGAATTCCCAGACCTTTTCGCCCGTTTCTAGAGAGGACGCCTTGACCCTTTCGATCAAGTCCGCGTCATTCCCCATGATTCCCGTCGCATGGTGCCCGAGGGCGACGAGTACGGCACCTGTGAGAGTTGCGAAATCCAAGGCGTATTCGAGGTCGTGGTTCTTGGTCACGTAACTGAGGGCGTCGGCCAGGATCAGGCGTCCCTCGGCGTCGGTGTTCAGGACCTCGATCGTTTTCCCGTTGTAAGCCGTAAGGATGTCTCCTGGCTTGCAGGCCTTGGCCCCAAGCAAGTTTTCCGTTGAGGGGATGACGCCGATCAGGTTCAGGGCAGGCTTTAGGGTGGCCACCGCCTGCATGACGCCGAGCACGATGGCGGATCCGCACATGTCGAATTTCATCTCGTCCATCTTGGCCGAGGGCTTAATGGAAATGCCGCCGCTGTCAAAGGTGAGACCCTTGCCAACGAGGGCGATCGGTTTCTGATCTTCAGGGCCGCCTTTGTATTCGATGGTTATGAATCTGGGTGGTTCGTCGCTGCCTTGGGCTACGGCTGCCAAGGCACCCATGCCCATGTCCACGATTTGACTGCGATCGAGGATCGTGACTTTCATTTCGCCTTCCTTGCCAATTTTTTCGGCCTCCTCAGCCAACCGATTAGGTGTGGCTACGTTGCCGGGATGGTTGCCCAAGTCGCGCGCCAGGCATACGCCGCTTGCGATTACCGCACCCTTTTTCAATGCGGTTTCGTTACCTCCCAAGATGATGACTTCTTCCATGTCGGGGCCATCCTCTCCACCAGTTTTGTAGGCTTTGAAACGGTAGCTTCCAAGCACAAGTCCTTCCGCAAGGGCTTGACAGTCCTTTTTGTCGGAACTCGCACGAAGGCATTCGACGGCAATTGAAGTGACTTTCTTGTCCAAGGCCGCCTTGGCTATGCTTCCGCCCGCCTTGCGTATACCCTCCGAATCAAAATCCTCTTGCTTCCCCAATCCCATTACGAGGATTTGGCGGTCCTCGTGGTAGAAGGTTTGACTATTTCCGGGTTTGCCAGTCAGGCCTTGCTGAAGGATAGCCCTTGAAATAACGCCGTTCAGGCTTTCATCGATCTTTTGTCCCAATGGAGTCAACTTCTGATTGTCGAAGATGCCGGCTGCCACTAGCTGGGCATCCGTTTCAGACCAGTTTTGGTCAGTTTGATTAACTTGAGAGAGATAGGACATTACTGAGGTTTTGGTTTGGTTGATATGGAAAAGTGAAAATCGTGTAATGCATGGTAAAACCTTTTTGGTCGATGTTTTCTTGCCTCGTCAAGTCATTCGTTAGGTGCATCAATGTCCCCATGAATACTTTCCCCCTTTGGTTTTTATCTCTCGCATTCTCATTAGTCTCTTCCGCTTTTGCAGAGCTTCGCATTCCGAATTTTTTCGGTGACCAAATGGTTCTTCAGTCGGGCAAGGAGATAGTGGTCTGGGGGTGGGCGTCACCGAAACAGATGGTTGCAGTTAGCTTTGGTGGAAACGAAGCGCAGGGATTGGTGAATGAAAAAGGAAGTTGGTCGATGAAGTTGCCGGCCATGGAGAAGAATTTCAAGGGGCGTGAGCTAATTGTGCAGAGCGAGGGTGAAAAGCTAGTGTTCAAGGATGTATTGGTCGGGGAGGTTTGGGTTTGCGGTGGTCAGAGCAACATGGAATGGACCCTGCGTTCAACACGCGACGCTGACCTCGAAATGTTTTCCGTCAACCATCCGGAAATTCGCTTCATTCGTCTCCCAAAGGTGGCCCGAAACGAACCCCAGGAAGATTTTCCCGTCGACGGACCAACCAGACCCGAGGGTAATTGGCGTCGGTGTGTTCCCGAGCAAGTGGAAAATTGTACCGCAGTCGGCTACTACTTTGCCCGCCGGTTGCGCCGATTCCTGAATGTTCCCGTCGGATTGATCGACGTTTCTTGGGGCGGCACCATGGCTCAGCACTGGGTCACGAAAGAGACCCTCCGTCCGATACCCGCGATGAAACCTTATTTCGAGAAATTCGAGGAAGCTCGTAACGAATGGATCGAGGGGGGCGGGGAGGAAGGCGCAAAGAAACGTTACGAGGTAGCCATCGAACAGTGGGAGAAAAAAAGGGTCGAAGCAAAGGCCAAGGGCGGACGAGAACCACGCCGTCCAAACTCCAACGCCTTTAGGAATCCTGACCACAAGGGCCAACCTGGAGGTATGATGAACGGGATGATTGCCCCCATTTCATTCGCGCGAGTCCGAGGAATTTTATTTTATCAAGGCGAAAACAATTCCTTCACCGTTGGCTGGAAGCCGTATCCTCGAACTTGCCCAGCGGTCATTTCCGATTGGCGAAAAGTCTTTGGCGAATCCGATCTCCCGTTCGGTATTATCCAGATTGCGGGTTGGAGTAATCGACGATCGATGACCTACGACATGAATCACCACGCAAGTATCGTTCGAGAAATCCAGTTTCTAACTTGGAGGCGTACCAAGAATACTGGTCTAATAGCAACCTATGACACCAACACTTCAGGCGGGATTCATCCGCAGCGTAAGATGCCGTTGGGGGAGCGTTCCGCTCGTTGGGCCTTGGCAGAGGTGTATGGCGTGAAAGGTTACGGGAACCGACTTATCGAGTGGCGTGGTCCCGTTTATAAGTCCATGGAGGCCAGGGGCGGCAAGGCTGTCATCCGCTTCGAAGATGGAACCGCCCGTGGCTTGCTTCTTGATCAGGATGTGGAGGTCGGTTTTTACGTGGCGGGGGAAGATCGTGAATTTCATCATGCTCGGGCGCGAGTCAATCGTGGAGATCTTACGGTTGTCGTCTGGAGCGATGAGGTGAAGGAACCCGTTGCCGTTCGTTACGGTTGGTCTAACCTGCCTGCGGGAGGCTTGATGAATGCCCGTGAACTGCCCGCCTATCCATTTCGTACCGACGATTGGCCGATGACGCCTCACCAGTCCACGGGTTCCTACGACGTCACTGCTCCCGACTCCCTAAGCGATTGACCCTCCCTCGCTCTTGCATGGACAAGTGGTCGGTATACATGGTTCGTTGCAAGGACGGCAGCCTGTACTCCGGCGGTGCCGTGGATGTCCAGCGTCGCCTGAAAGAGCATCGCGAGGGCAAAAGGGGTTCAAAATACCTGCGTGGCAGAGGTCCTTTGGCCTTGGCCTTGTGTCGTGAGGTGGGGGAGAAGGGCTTGGCGCTGAAGGTGGAGCTGAAGTTGAAGAAACTCTCGCGCAAGGCGAAGGAGTTACTGGTTGAGAACCCTGAAAACTTGGAAGTACTGATTCGAATTTGCCAAACGCCAAGCGAGTAAGCGTCTCAGTTTTTCCAGTGAGCCTATGTGTTGTTCTCTTGCCGATGCCTTCCTTGGGAGCCTACTTTCCAAACCCTTACGCCCTTTCATCCT
>CAZWTI010000034.1:0-4269 GCA_964637065.1 uncultured Puniceicoccaceae bacterium | reverse complement strand
AAAGGGTTCTCAGGGTTCTCTGAAACCTTACGGCGGAACATCTCCACTCGCTCAGTCATCCTTTGGGAGGAAGAGGGAAAGGGAAAGATAGTTCGTCAGTTAAAGACGAATGCAACTACGGTCGAGTTATCCACACCGCCGTTCTGGTTGGCCAAGTCGATAAGGGCGGGCACAAAATCCTGAGGCTCATTGTCCTCCATCACGGAATCGATCACTTCATCTTCAACCATGTTCGTGACACCATCCGAACAGATTATGATGGCATCCCCTCGTTTTATCTGGAGGGTGGCGATATCCACGGCAAAATCAATGTCCTGCCCCATGCAACGGGTGAGCGTATGCATATAGTGTTCGGGCATGTCATTCATTGCATCCGGTCCGTGCTTCTCGATAAGTTCGTCTCCCAAGGTATGACTACGGGAAATCCTCTGTAACCCTTGCCCGTTCTTCAGGAAAACGGAAGAGTCCCCTACATGGGCGATCATCAGATTTTCACCCATAACCCGAATCGCAGAAAAGGTTGTCCCGATACCATTCTCACCACCGACAAGCTGTCCACTTTCGACAATGTTTCGATGTACGGCATGAACTACTTCTCGAAGCTCCTCTTCCGAAATGCATTGGTTCTGACCCCGAATCATTGCCTGAAAAAACTGGACCGCCAAACGACTGGCCAAGGAACCGTGTGGCAATCCCCCGACACCATCTGCCACCGCATAAAGTCCGCACTCATCGTCTACGAGGAAAGAGTCCTCATTGGTTTCGCGCACGAAACCGACGTCGGAATGTCCATGAGATACAAGATTCATTTAGGATGAAGTTGAGGAAATACCCCCAAAAAAGGGAAATCTAATCGGAAACCACACAGAAGACTATGTCAAATACCAAAGAATTCCTCCTACATCGAAAAACGAGCAAGGCCCAACCCGAAAATAGAAACTGGATTAGTTGGAGATACGAAAAACTTCATAAGCTGGCTTCGGTAATTCAGACAAAAAGTCCTTGCCGTATCCCTTTCGCAAAATCCGTGAATCCAAGATAGCGATTTGACCACAATCATCCCGACTGCGCACCAATCTGCCCAACCCCTGACGAAACCGTGTCACGGCCGTCGGGAGAGTCATTTCGCGAAAGGGACTCTTGCCTTCGCGGTTCAGTTGCTCAGCCTTGGCTTCGATCAATGGATGGCTAGGGTTCTCAAAAGGCAAACGGGTTAAAACAACTTGAGAGAGTGCGGGGCCGGGCACATCGAATCCCTTCCAGAAGCTCTCTGCTCCAAGTAGAAGCACGTCTTCCTCCTCTAACATTCGTTTACGCAATTCCGCTCGGGAAAACCCTTCTCCCTGACCGTAAAGCGAACGCCCCAACTGCTTCCAACGAGGCCGTAATACGTCATAGCAATGACGGAGGTCCCCATAATTGGTGAACAGCACAAGACTTCCTCCCACTGTTCGTGAAGCAAGAAGATCAATAGCTTTAACGAGGTAATTCAAGTAAGGCAGGCGGTCCTTTTCCATCGGATCCGGACAATCGCCAGAAATGCGGATGCTGACGTTTTTTTCGTAATCGAAGGGAGAAGCCTCAATTCCTTCGCTTGCGCCTTCTGCTCCAACGGATGCGCGAAAATGGTCGATTGCGCCACCACGCGTCAGTGTCGCACTCGTCATGAGGACTGAAGTTGCCCGCGAGAAAAGGGCTTCCTTTAGAACTTTCGCCACATCCAACGGCGCGCTCCGCAAGTGAATGATTTTATTTTTCCGACCAGTCCTCTCCACCCAGTAAACGGATTCTGAATCTTTCAGGTCTACAGCGTCAGCTATGCCCGCGAGATATCCCCCAAGTCGATCGGCTTGATCCTTTAGATCAGTCCCTATAATTTCGTCTTTTGTGTCCTCGGCCAAATCCTTGAGGCGCCGCAAAAGTAGACTAAATGGCGGAAAGATATCGGAAGGCAAAACACCGGGCTCACGAAGACGACGAATATCTCGGGCATCCAAGAGACCGACGTGAATGTGATTGAAGAAGTCCTCGCATGCGAGTTGGGCATTTTCGACTAATTCAAAATCTTGAGCCCTTCCGACTTTACGGAGAAGCCCGCCTTTTTTCTTCGCCGAGTTGTATAGACGTTTGAGCGCGAGCGAGATCGCCCAAGAACTGACACCTAGTCCCAAGTGGGAACTAGCCACATCAGGAACCTCATGCCCTTCGTCGAGCACCACGAAGTCCCTTGGAAACAAAACTCCGGGAACATCACCACTTGGAGTCGCACCCGCTCCAACCAGAGCAAAAAGCAAACTGTGGTTCACTACAAGCAAATGGGATTTGTCCACTTCAGCTCGAGCCCTTCGATAACAACAGGTGTCAGGTGAACAACGCTTACCTGAACATAATGAGGAATCGGCATTCACCGCATCCCATATTTCAGCACTCGGCGTTGGGGAAAGCTCCTGCCTTCTACCCTCGTTCGACTTGCCTAAAGCCCATGCTCGAATCCTCTCCAGTTCCAGGCGTTGACCAGTTTCAAAAAGTTCTCCCTGACCTGCCAATGCGGAAGCGAGGCGATTATCGCATAGGTAATTGGCCTTGCCCACGAGCAAAGTACTGCGAAAGTCCGCAAACCCGGACAAATCAGGAATCTTTTGAAAAACCTCCCGCAACATGGGAATGTCCTGGTTCAACAGTTGTTCCTGCAAGCTGATGGTATTTGTTGCGACTACGAATGGGCGATTTTTGGCAACGGCGTACAACAAACCGGAAAACAGATAGGCCAAACTTTTACCCACTCCCGTTCCTGCCTCGAAAAGCAAACTCTCACCTTCCCCAAAGGCCCGAGCAACGGCAGTCGCCATGGCCGTCTGTTCGGCACGATATTCGAGCCCGAGCAATGTTTCAAGATGACCTTTCGGTCCAAAGGCATCCGCCGCCAAAGACTCCAAGTCCCAATGATAAGGGATTGCTCCCGATCCCTCATTATCACCCAACACACGAATCATTGAAAACCCATTAGTTTACAAAGAACGCAAATGCCACAATGAAAGAGAGAGATCTCTTTCGCTTGATCGAATGTCGGGGCACTGCAATCATATGTGAGCATGAAAAAAACCTTTTTTTGGTGGCTTCTGGGCTTTCTGTTTCTCAACGGCATTGCCAACGGAAACGATTGGCCTCGCTGGTTGGGGCCAAACGGCGTCGGAACCACAAGCGAAAATGGCTGGAAGGCCAACTTGGAGAAAGTGTTGTGGAAGGCGAAGGTGGGTGTTGGCTTCTCCACTGTTTCGGTGGCGGACGGAAGGCTGTTCACCATAGGGCACGACGGTCGCAAACAGGGCGGCAAGGAAACCGTTTTGTGCCTCAACGCAACCACAGGCAACAAAATCTGGAGTGATTCCTATGAGGCTCGCTTGGTCGATTACCTTCACGAAGGTGGTCCCTGCTCTACGCCTACAATTGACGGGGAAATACTTTACACTCTTAGCAAGGACGGCCGGCTAAATGCCTACACGACGGCAAGTGGTCGAATTGGTTGGACGAAGGATATGATGGCCCTCACTGGAATGAGAAGACCTCCCGAATGGGGTTTCGCAGGTTCGCCTTATGTGCTTGGCGACCTTCTAATCGTCGAGGCCGCCCATACTTTTGCGTTGGACAAGCGTACGGGAAAAGAAGTGTGGCGAAGCAAGAGATACAGACCCGCATACGGTAGTCCAGTCGCCTTCAAACTCGAGGGCAGAACCCTGATTGCGACTTTGAAGACGGATGGGTTAGTCATCCTTGATGCAAAGGATGGCGCCACCGTTACCTTCGAGAAGTGGGAGACTCGTTTTCGCACAAACTCGACGACTCCTTTGGTTCGCGGCGACAAAATCTTCGTTTCCACCGGATATCGCAGAGGATGCGCCCTTTTCCAAATGAAAGGAAATTCACTTCTCAAGCTCTATGAGAACACGGCAATGTCCAACCATATGAACAACTCCGTTCCCGTCGGAGACTACCTCTATGGCTTCGACGGTAACGTTCACATGGCCGGCCCCAAGGACTTGGTCTGCATCCGGTTTTCAACGGGCAAGGAAATGTGGCGCGACAAAAGCAACCTCCAAGTGGGATCACTCATCGTGGCGAACAACCAAATCATCGCGCTCGGGCAACGAGGTGAAATGGCGATCGCTCCCGCGTCTCCAAAAGGTTTCGCGCCGACTGTTCGCGAACAGGTTATCGGCGGGAGATGCTGGACTAGCCCTGTGCTCGCAAATGGTTTGCTATATGTCCGAA
>CAZWTI010000033.1:0-8991 GCA_964637065.1 uncultured Puniceicoccaceae bacterium | reverse complement strand
TACTTGCCGCTGCGCGCGACCTTGAGGCACCGGCCTTCACGCGTGCCGGAGCCCTCTTGGCGCTACGTAATTTTCTTGGCCCCTCCACTGTCTCCGAAGCACGTCGCCAATTGAGTGCGAAAAATCCCGTCAATCGCGTCGCCGCAGTATCGAATCTGGAAAACCTTCCATTATCGGAACTTCACTCAACACTTGCACCGATGCTTTCCGATCCCGTGCTCACAGTACGCACCGAGGCCGCCCGTATTCTCTCCCGCATTTCCAAGACTCTTTTTTCCGACGAGGGAAGAAAATCGTTTGAGACCGCCTTTCGCGAGCTAAAGGCTCGGTACACTCACAATCTCGACCGTCCCGAGGCCCGACTTTCACTTGGAATCCTCGCCGAGAACCAAGGCAAGTCTGCCGAGGCAGAAGAGCACTATCGCAAGGCAATCGAACGTGAATCCACCTTCGTGCCCGCACGCATGAACCTCGCCACCATCCTCAACCGTCGCGGTCGTAACCGCGAAGCCGAAAAACTACTGCGCGAAGTTGTCCGGTTACAACCGGGATGGGGGCAGGGACACTACTCACTGGGGTTGCTCTTGGCTGAGGATCGCTCGCGTCTCAAACAAGCTGCAGGTCATCTCGGTCGAGCCGCCCGTAGTCTACCTCAAAATCCCCGCGTCCACTACAACCTCGGCATCGCCCTCTGGCAACTGGAGGAACGCGACAAGGCCGCTGCAGCCATCTTGGCCGCCGCCCAACTGGAGCCGAATAATCCCGAATTTCACCAATCTCTCGCTCAGCTATATGCACAGTCCGACCGCTGGAAGGAAGCTCTCCCGCACGCCCAAAGAGCAGCGAAACTAATGCCTGAAAACTCACAGGCCCAAAGCTTCCTCGCACAAGTTCGAGCAAGAGCGGTCGAGTAAACAAGGCTAGAGGTAAAACTGTTCCAGTCCCTCGACGATCCCATCGAAGGCTGTAGTTACGTCATCCACGACTTGGAAGAGTTCAACGTCACTTGGCGAGACAACCCCCCAATCGACATATTTATCGAAGTTTATCAGTCCCTCCCAGAATTCCCTGCCGTAAAGTAAAATAGGGATTTTTTTTACGAATTTTTTTGTCTGGATGAGGGTCAGGGTCTCAAAAAGTTCGTCCATGGTTCCAAAACCACCGGGAAAAATGACAAGAGCCTTCGCGTGGTAAAGAAAGTAGAACTTGCGGACGAAGAAGTAGTGAAACTCAAAGGACAATTCGGGAGAGGCAAACTCGTTCACACCTTGCTCAAAAGGTAGACTGATGCCCAATGCAATGGACTTGCCTCCCGCTTGGTGGGCTCCCTTGTTGGCTGCCTCCATCATCCCGGGACCTCCCCCCGAACAGACTAGAAAACGCTGGTCGGGATCTCGAATCTTAAGTGACCACTCGGTCAGTTTCTCAGCCAGTTCCACAGCTTCGCCGTAGTACCTCGAGAGTCTGACCACAGCTTGCGCCCTACCGACTGCGTCTTGTTGTTCGGAATCGCGCTCATCTTCGACGGGCAACTCCTCGAGCAAGTCGTCCAATTCCTTTTGGGCCTTTGCAGGATCCTTGGAGCGAGCCGAGCCAAAGAATACTATGGTGTGATTCACCTCGTTTTCCGCCAGTCTATGCTCGGGCTCAACAAGCTCGCACTGTACGCGAATGGCTCGAGCTTCGGGGCTGTTTAGGAATTTTTCATTATTGTATGCCTTTGGCGGTTGGTTACTCATTTTACTAATGTCTTTTTATGGAGGGAGGGCTAGGATTCGGCGTCAGGCTCTATTTTCTCCTTGTTGTGACCGTGGCGCATCTGGAGGAACTGGATGGCCATCGCAAATCCCATAGGCATATAAATTAACTTCTTGTCTACATGTTTGCCCATGCCTTCCATGAAGATTGTCACGCCGATCACGATGAGGAAGGCGAGAGCCAAAATTTTAATGGAAACGTGTGCGAGGATGAAATCGCCAATCGGCTTGGCGAAGAAGAGAATTACTCCGAAGGAAACGACAACCGCAACGATTATGACCATTCGATTGTCCGTCAAACCTACGGCCGTGATGACCGAGTCGAGCGAGAACACTATGTCGAGCATGACGATCTGCGAGATGACTGAAGCGAAGCCTGAGCCACTGCCCTTGAGCTCCAGTTCGTCAGACAACTCGACGGTGGAGTAAATTTCCTTAACGGCCTTCCAGATTAAGAACAGGCCACCCAGCATCAAGGCAAGGTCGCGCACAGAATACCTGAACCAATCCGGCCCACCGGGCCATGCAGGTTCCGTCAGTTCAATAAGCTTCAGACCTCCCAGAACCATAAGTATGCGCGCCCCCATAGCCAATCCGAGACCGAGGTTCCGCATTAGGTCTCGCTTATCCTCCGGGAGACGCTGCACAAGGATGGCAATGACCAAGATGTTGTCTACCCCGAGAATTAACTCCAGCCCGACGAGCAAGGCGAACAACCCAATCAAGTCCGTTTCCATGGGATACCTATTCCTTAAGATTCAGTCCCAATCGAGATAAGCCGAACGGTTATTATCCTGAAAGGAAAGATCGAGTCGACTTCAGGCATTCTTGTTAAGAATGGTTTGGGTGGGAAAGGCGAGTTCGAGACCTTCATCAGCGAATCGACGGAGGATGGCCAAGTTGATGGAAGTCTGCGTTGCAAGGATATCTGATCCTTTGCTTATGCGATAGACGAAAACGACGTTGAGGGCGAAGTCGCCGAATTGATTGAAACCAACGGATATGTTGTCCTCGAGGTTCGTCTTGTGGTCGTCTACGATTTGGTTGAGGACTTCCATGGCATGCTTGACCTTCGCCTCGTCCATATCGTAAGTCAGCCCAAGGTTAACGGCAACTTTGCGAGATGGTTCGGACGAAATATTCTCTATGGCCTTGTCCGCAATGTTTGAGTTGGGAATGGTAACTGTACGCCCGTCGAGGTTTTGCAAGCGAGTGCTTCGCAGACCGATTTCGGTTACCGTACCGTCGAATCCGCCTACTTTTATTCGGTCCTTGAGACCAAATGGCTTGTCAGTGAAGATGGTGAACCCCCCAAAAAGGTTGGCGAGGGAATCCTTGGCGGCCAGTGCAAAGGCTAAACCGCCTACACCGAGACCGGCGAGAACAGTGGTGATATCGTAACCAGCATTGTCGAGAGCCATAATGATGGCGACTACCCAGACGATGGTTCGCAAGCCACGACGAGCAATGGGAAGAAGGACGTCATCCAAATCGGTCTCGGTGTTCTCGAAGTAGGGAGCTGCGTACTCGTCGAGGATGGCTTCAAGGACGCGGCACAAGAGCCATGCCACGAGGAAGGTCATCAAGACCGAGAAAAAACCGTTCAACCAGACTTCCACTCCGGGAAAAGCCCCGAAGTCGAGGTAACGAAATCCGAACCATGCACCAATAAAAGCGCCGGCGAAAACCAATGGTTTCTCAAAGGTGTCGACAATGAGGTCGTCGAGCTTGGTCTTGGTCTTGTCAGTCAGTTTCTTGATGTACTTCTCAAGAAACCAATAAAGCGCTCGGGCCGCGAGAATAGTCCCGAGAACCATGAACATCGCGACAATCCAATCACTGAGTTTATTTTCTAGGAAAGGTTCGCTGAGCCACTGAATCTCCTCGAGGGAGAAAGCGACAAGTGGACGAGGGAGAAAAAACGGGCTGATGCCATTCATGACTAAATCCTTACTGGTTGATGAAATGTACATGATAATAGTCCTTCAGCGTTCCCTCAGGCAACAAACTTATTAAAAGAAAGGTTTTCCTCCTTCCGGATTTCTTAAACCAATCATGGAGATTCGCGAAAAGGAAAGGTTAAGGCAGATTCCGTAATTAGAAATTACTTGTATTACGCTTGCCGAATCCGTGGAAAAGTTGAAAGGAAGGTCATGGACGCTTCAAACTAAACAAGGAGAAGTTTCATTCATGACACGGAAATCGTCATTTGATGAAGACGGCTTCATAAAATTACCCCGCTTTTGTGATGCAGAAGAACTCCTAGTCATCGAATCCAACTTGAACCGATTCATCGACGAAGAGTTGTCCAACCTCCCAACGGCAGAAGTGTTCTACGAGGATAAGGACGACCCTGGCACATTGAAACAAATCCAGCGAATGCATGAGCATGACCAGTTTCTCGGCGCCTACGCGGAGACTAATCCCAAGGCCTTGGCGGAAGAACTTCTGGCCGAACCCGTGATTACAAAAAACCTGCAGTATTTCAACAAGCCGTCCGGCATGGGAAAACCCACTCCGGCCCATCAGGATGGACAATACTTCATGCTCCGGCCTTGCAATGCCGTGACAATGTGGATGGCGCTTGACCACGTGGACGAAGAGAACGGGTGCGTTCGTTACCTCAAAGGTTCTCACCGAGACGGTCTGCGACTCCATGAGCGCACACAGACGCTGGGCTTCTCACAAGGCATCTCAAACTTCGGCAAGCAAGAGACCCGCGAGGAAGTCCCCTGCCCCGCCCGACCCGGCGACCTGCTGGCACACCATGCCTTGACCGTGCACAGGGCTGATGCCAATTTCAGTTCCACCCGATCACGCCGAGCCTTAGGGTTCATCTTCTACGGCGAAAGCGCCCGTGAGGACAAATCCGCGCACGAAGCCTACCAACGAAAATTGGCCCAAGACTTGGCGGCAACCGGAAAAATCTAACAATGAAGAAACACAACATGTTGAAAACCTTTTTGCTGTGTCTGCTGACGACATGGCTTCAAAATACCCAAGCGGCAGAGCCGATGTCGCGGGGCTACACCATACCTACCTTGGATCTTTCCCGTCAAAAGCATCGGCAGGCAATCGTCGATCGTGAAAAGGGACAATATCTGGGACATCCGACGACTGTGCTGCTGGAGGACGGCCAAACCATGTTGATCGTCTATCCTAAGGGCCATGGCAAGGGAGGGATTGTATACAAGCGAAGCGAAGACGGTGGGAAGACGTGGAGTGAGCGCCTGCCCACGCCCAAGAGCTGGTCCACGAGCAGGGAGGTGCCGACGATTCATCGCGTGGTGGATTCCAAGGGAAAGAAACGGCTCATCATGTGGTCGGGACTTTATCCTGCACGCTTGGCCGTGAGTGAGGATGACGGAGCCAACTGGAGTGAACTGAAGCAAGTCGGCGACTGGGGTGGCATCGTGGTGATGGGTTGCCTCGAGGGGATGAGGAAGGACAAGGGCCATTACATGGCTATGTTTCACGACGATGGCCGTTTCTTCTCGGCCAAAGCAAAGCGTCGGAACCCGGTGATCTTCACCTTGTACAAAACCTTTTCGAAGGATGGAGGTCTCACTTGGTCCGATCCCGAGGCCATATTCGCTCGCTCCGACGTCCACCTCTGCGAACCCGGCATTATCAGAAGCCCGGACGGAAAACAGTTGTGCGTCCTGCTGCGAGAGAACAGTCGCCGTCGCAATTCGTACGTCATTTTCTCGAACGACGAGGGAAAGAACTGGACCAAACCACGCGAATTGCCCGCTTCTCTCACCGGCGACCGGCACACCGCCAGATACGCCGATGACGGACGGCTTTTCATTTCCTTCCGAGACACCACGCACGATACCCCTACCAAAGGCGATTGGGTGGCTTGGGTCGGAGCTTATGAAGATATTGTGAAAGGACATCAAGGCCAGTACCGGGTGCGGTTGATGGACAACACCAACCGCGGGGACTGCGCCTATCCTCCCGTCGAGGTGTTGCCCGACGGCACCATCGTGACCACCACCTATGGTCACTGGACGAAAGGGGAATCTCCCTACATAGTCAGTGTACGCCTGAAGCTGAGCGAGCTGGACGCCATGGCAAAAAGGAAAGATTTCCTGAAATAATGCTTGGTTGTTCAACCGGATCGGCAAGCTACACACTTTACCTTTGGGGGATCATCGATTAAGTCAGCACCATGAAATTGACAGGCCTCATTGCAGCCCCGCACACTCCTTTTGCAGCGGACTTCTCACTGGATTTGGCTGCGGTGGATCGACAAGCGGACCACCTCGCAAAGACCGGAGTCAAGGGTGTGTTCGTCGGAGGTACCACTGGGGAGTGCCATTCCCTTTCCACAAGCGAACGTATCGAATTGTTTGAGGCATGGGGTATGGCAGCGAAAGCGTACGGCTTGATCAACGTCGCTCACGTCGGGCATAACAACCTGCCCGATGCACGAGCCTTGGTAGAAGCGGCCCAAGGCTCGGGAGCCGATGCCATCGGGGCTATGGCTCCAATTTTCTTCAAGCCCGCCTCGGTAGATGAACTGATTACATGGTTTGAGTTACTCACCGCAGCGGCTCGGAAACTCCCTTTCTATTTTTACGATATCCCCGGCATGACAGGAGTCAGTTTGGACACGGCAGACTTCCTGCGCCAAGGACGCGAACGCTTACCCTCGCTAGTTGGCGTCAAGTTCACCAATCCGGACCAAGATCTCCTGAGGGAATGCATCCGAGTGGAAGACGGCGCCTTCGACTTGCTCTACGGGACAGACGAAAAGTTGGTCGAGGGCCTTGAAATCGGATGTCGTGGAGCTGTCGGCAGCAGCTACAATTTCGCCGCCAATCTCTACCATCCCCTGATCGAGGCCCATAAGGTGGGCAACCACGAAAAAGCGGGTATGTGGCAGGATCGCTCCATACGGACGATAGATACCCTGCAGCCACACGGGTATCTCCCTGCAGCAAAGACGGTGATGGAAATGATCGGCGTACCATGCGGTCCCCCTCGACCTCCCTTGCAAGAATTGAACAAAGAAGAAAAAACAAAAGTTCGAATGGAACTCGAATCCTTGGGTTTTTTCTCTTGGATAAGTGAATAAGGTTTGGCCGGCAAGGGTCTCGGTCATGGCTCGGCTTGCTTCGAAAACACAACTCGAGTTCGCACTCGCGCTAACATTCATATTTTTGAAAAGCCATGTTTGGGCTGAAAAACTAAGGCCAAACGTCCTCTTTCTGGCAGTCGACGACATGCGAGATTGGATCGGTTGCCTGAAGGGTTACTCGGGGGAAATGCATACTCCAAACATAGACGCCCTCGCCAATGGCGGCATGCTGTTCACTAACGCGCATTGCCCCTCCCCAAAATGCGGTCCGTCCCGAGCCGCCATCCTAACCGGCCTGCGTTCATCGACCACCGGTCTTTACGACAACAACCAATGGCTTCGCCCGAATCTTCCCAAAGTCGTCACACTACCCGAACACTTCAAAGCCAATGGCTATGAAGTCGTTGGCTCAGGGAAAATCCACCATCATACTGCAGGCAACAACCCGCCTGACCAATGGAACGATTTCAACCGACTCACCTTCCGAAACGATCCCTGGTTCCGGGGACACAAACTTAACTACCCATGGTCTAGACACGCTGATTATCCCAAGGGCTTCCCCTTTTCCCGGGTAAAAGGCTTGGGGCACGAAAACGATTGGGGAATTCTTCCAATTGCCGAAGTCGATCACGACGACGCAAAATCCGCCGATTACGCAGTCAGCTTCCTGAAGAAAAAAGGAGTCGCTGAAAAGAATCCTTTTTTTCTGGCCTGCGGACTCTTTCGCCCCCACCTGCCTTGGTATGCCCCGAAAAAATATTTCGAGCTCTACCATTTGGATAAAATAATTCTTCCGGAAACTCCGGCCAAAGATCTTTCCGACGTTCCGCCCCTTGGGCGAAAGCTTGCCGCCGCGCGAAAATCGGACTTGATCACAATACGCAATGCAGGACGCCAAAAGGAAGCCGTCCGGGCCTATCTCGCCAGCATAAGCTTTGCAGACGCCCAGCTTGGTCGCATTCTCAGGGCCCTGTCCGATTCACCCCATGCATCAAGCACCATTGTGGTTCTATGGTCTGACCACGGTTGGCATCTCGGTGAAAAGAGCCACTGGCACAAGTCCACCCTCTGGGAAGTCGCCACACGCGTACCCCTCGTCATTCGGGCCCCAGGTCATCGATCAGGCCTTTGCTCGAGACCCGTCAGTCTCATCGACCTCTTCCCTACCCTGCTCGAGCTCTGCAACCTTCCCTTGCCCGGCCCGTTAGATGGGTTGAGCCTCGTGCCGCAGCTCCGTGACCCCGGCGCCGCGCGAGCTAGGCCCGCCCTCATCGAGTATCAAAAGGGGAATGCCGCCATTCGGTCCGAAAGATGGCGATACATTCGATACAAAGACGGTTCGGAAGAGCTATACGACCATCAAAAAGACCCGTCGGAATGGAACAACCTTGCCAAGGATTCTGAAAGCGAAGAGGTAAAGCGCCAACTTGCGAAGTACCTGCCCGCCAAATGGGCCAAGCCGCTTCCCTCCAAAGCCTCATTTCTGTTCGATCCCGAATCCTTCAGTTGGACGGACAAGAAAACGGGCAAGGTCATCAGCGGAAACCGCTCGCGCTGAATCTCATTCGGAGTTCTCGTCCTTGACCATTTCAAGGCGCCTCGTTGCATTCAATCTTGGCTCCTTAACCTTCCGTCATGCCAAAGCTGAAAACCTCCCCCACCGTCCCGAGACTTCGTCCCCTACTCTTCGGATACCAACCCCCCCACAGGCATGACCGAAGCCGTGGGGAGGTTGGGATTTTGGGATGCAGATATACATAAGCAAGGGCGGCAAACAATACGGTTCATATGCCGTCAAACAGTTGCGGGAGTATGTTCGACAGGGTGATTTCGCGACGGACGACCTCGCCTGCCACTGGGTTACCATCGCCGAGATTCCCGGTTTCGCAGCTCCAACTCCGATAGCGTCATCTCTCCCTCCCCTTCCAACCGAGCAGAAAGCGGATGAGGATCAAGTTCTCAGTGAATTTAGAGTAACTTTGGATGAATTGCTGCATCGTTGGCCTTTAGCCGACATTAAGGAGATGATGCTGCAAGAGTATGTAGGCATTGGGAACCCAGATACGTTTTGTCAATGGATAGAAACTAAAACAAAGTGGCTTGGCAGCATAAGGGGAGGTTCTTCCGTAAAATTCGGCATCTATGAGC
>CAZWTI010000032.1:0-8440 GCA_964637065.1 uncultured Puniceicoccaceae bacterium | reverse complement strand
GTCGAAAAAGGATGGCAAGTTCTCGACATGGAATTGCCAATTTTCATCGACATGATTGGGATGAAGTCCAACCGTATAGAAAATTTTTCCGCAATGCTCACACGCCATTTCGAGATTGGCCGTCCAATCCTCACAATCGGTACCAATTGCGACAATTTGAGATACTCCCGCGCGATGAGCCCTTTCGAGGGTTTCCAGTAAAGTTCCCGTTTTCCGAAAACCCTCGAGGTGGCAATGACTGTCCGTCCAATCCATAAAGCAAAAAATGAGGAAAAACATTGCCTCACGCACCAAGTAAACCGAAATCGACTTCCTTCGTGATTTAACCTAAAAGTAGAAGCTCCTTTTCTTTGGATACGAAAACAATGGAAAACATAATAATTTTGGGCACCGGTTGCGCTGGCTTCACCGCAGGGATTTATACCGCCAGGGCAAACTTGAATCCTCTAATTCTTGAAGGCAACCAGCCAGGAGGACAACTAACCACCACCTCCGAGGTTGAAAACTTTCCCGGCTTTCCTGATGGTGTGGACGGCTTCATGTTGATGGACAGCCTACGCAAGCAGACAACCAAGTTTGGTGCACGCGTAGAAAACGCCTATGTTGATCGAGTTGAATTTACTGAAGACCGTAAAATTTTGTATGCTGGGGAAAAAGCGTACGAATCCAAGGCCGTAATAATCGCGACAGGTGCAGCACCACGCTTGCTGGGAGTGCCGGGTGAGCAAGAAATGTTCGGAGGCAAGGGAGTGACTACCTGCGCCACCTGCGATGGAGCCTTTTATCGCGAGATGGAAGTGGTGGTCGTAGGCGGAGGGGATTCGGCCTGTGAGGAAGCCCTTTTTCTCACACGCTTCTGTTCAAGAGTCACGATCATTCACCGCCGCAACGAATTGAGAGCCTCGAAAATAATGGCAGAAAGAGCTCTGGCTCACGAGAAAATCAACCCCTTATGGGACTCAATGGTTGAAGAGGTTGTGCCTAACGAAGAGGGCAAAGCACGCGCGGTCAGAGTTCGTAACTGCAAGGATGATTCACAAAGCGAGATTTCCTGCAAAGGGGTTTTTATAGCAATCGGCCACATTCCGAATACAAAACCCTTCGCGGATATCCTTAAGCTGGATGAAAACGGTTACTTTATTCCAGAATCGAACAGTATGGTACGCACTTCCATTCCTGGGGTCTATGTCGCGGGAGATTGTGCCGATCATGTTTTTCGCCAAGCAATAACCGCCGCAGGAATGGGATGCCAAGCAGCCATTGAGGCCGAGCGCTGGTTAGCCGAGCGCGAATAGGGACGCTTTCATCTGTGAACGCAGGCAGGGAACCTGTGAACGTGGCCGATCATCTGGCCCTTGCAGCTTTAAAACATCCAAATGGTCTCGCCATTGTCTCGGCCCGAGATGGAGCCTTTCCGCCTAGGACTTTTGCAGAACTGGCATCCGATGTCAGCGCCTGTTCCCGCCTGCTCCGCGAGGAAGGCATCCGGGCAGGAGACAAGGTCTTGCTTATGGTTCGGCCAGGTCTCGAGCTTGTCGTCATGGCATTTGCCCTCTTTAGCCTTGGAGCCCCACCTGTAGTCATCGATTCGGGCATGGGACTCAAAAGTTTGCTGCAGTGTATCCGTAGAACAAAACCTGACGCTCTGATCGGTATACCTCTTGCTCTTTTGCTCACAACAATTTTCCGAGGCACATTCCGCGAAGTCCGGACAAAGGTTATCTTTAGCTGCGGAAATTTTCTGCGGAAATTAGACCCTCACCGCCACGACGCCCCATTAAATGTCGCCAACGTAGCATGTGAGGACCTCGCGGCAATCCTCTTCACTTCGGGCTCAACGGGGCCCCCAAAGGGAGTTAGTTACGAACATGGCACATTTGCCTCCCAGATTAAATTACTAAAGGAAAATTTCGGCATTCCCCACGGAGAAACCGATCTAGTCACCCTGCCCGTCTTTGCTTTGTTCAATCCCGCATTAGGAATGAAATCGGTGATACCGGATATGAATCCAAGACATCCGGCCAAGGCCAAGGCAGAGAACCTCGTCAATGCTATCCTCAAGCATGAGGTTAACAGTACTTTTGGATCACCCATCATTTGGAAAAAACTGGCCGCTCATTGCGAAACCGAAAACATTGTTCTACCATCCATTAAGCGGATATTTCTAGCCGGGGTCGCCGTACCCCCTTCACTTGTGGAACGACTCGTGCCCTTGCTGCCGAACGCTCGTATTTTTATGCCTTACGGAGCCACTGAAGCTCTGCCTGTCTCGGTTTGTGACGCCAAAGAGGCCCTTGCCGTACGCTCAAGCACGGAGCGAGGGGAAGGCACTTGTCTCGGAAAACCTCTTCCAAGCATAGACATTCATATGCTTCCCGTTCGTAACTCGCCAATTCCTAATCTCTCGGAAGTCGAACCAGTGCCCATTGGGGAAGTAGGTGAAATCACAGTCGGTGGTCCGGTAGTAACAAAACGATACCATCGCATGCCCGGAGCAACATTTGATGCAAAGGTTTACCACGAAAACCAAACGCTTCACCGAATGGGAGATTTAGGATACTTCGATAAAGGGGGACGCCTACGCTTCCTTGGACGCAAGGCCGAACGCGTCTTGACGGCACAGGGTCCTCTAGAAACTGAAAGGGCGGAACCCATAGCCAACAAGCTATCTAAAGTTCGCCGTTCTGCACTTGTCGGAATAGGGTCAGGGCAAAAGCAAGAGCCCGTCATCGTCATAGAGCCTAAACCTGGGCATTTCCCAAGAAACGGAGAGGAGGAGAAAAGTTTTTCCGAGTCTATCCTGAACGACCTCCACGAACACAAACACCTTCGTTCAATCAAGCGGATTTTCTTTGAGAAAAGATTTCCTGTCGACTCCCGGCACAACGCGAAGATTCACCGATTGGCTCTTGCTCGCAAGTGGTCTAAAAAGGCCAAGACAACATGAAAGTCCTCGTAACGGGGGGAGCCGGCTTCATTGGCGGACGAATCGTCCAGCGACTTCTGAAAAAGGGGTTCGAGGTCCATGTGCTGGGACGGTCGACAACTCCCGTCATCGATGGAGCCCCCTTTCACAAGGTAAACTTAGCAAAGGAAGAAATTCCCCATCAAGCGTGCGACGGAGTCGATGCGATCTTTCATGTTGCAGCAAAGGCGGGAGTCTGGGGTTCTGCAATTAGCTATCACGCGGCCAACATACTCGCCACCCGAAGGGTTCTTAAAGCTTGCCGTCTGCATAAAATAGGATTTCTCGTGCACACCAGTTCCCCAAGCGTTGTCTTTAGCCACGATTCCATTCGCGGCAGTGACGAATCAATCCCCTACGGAAAGCATTGGCTCTGCCACTACTCCCGCACGAAGGCCATCGCGGAACAAGATATCCTTGCCGCCAACGGGGAAGATGGCCTCAAGACGATCGCCCTGAGACCACACTTAGTTTGGGGAGCTGGAGACCCTCATCTTCTGACGAGAATCGTGTCACGGCACAAGGCGGGCAAGCTCAGGATAGTAGGGGACGGGCAAAACAGTATGGACATGACACATGTCGAAAACGTCGCTTTCGCACACATCCTCGCGCTCGAAGCCTTATCGACAGGCAACCATCCTGGTGGAAAGGCGTATTTCATAACGCAAGACGAACCAATCGCCCTCTGGCCATGGCTGAACAGCCTCTTTTTGAGCTTAGAACTCCCACTACTTGAAAAAAGGATTTCCTTCCGATTCGCCTATTCAATTGGATTTCTAATGGAAGCCGCCTGGAAAATTTTGAAGCTGGGCGGCGAGCCTCCCATGACTCGATTCGTTGCGGTACAATTAGCCAAAGACCATTGGTTTTCCATCACCGCCGCACGCAGCGACTTAGGCTACGAACCTATTATTTCAATGGAAGAGGGGATGGAAGAAACCTGTGCTTGGCTAAGGAACATATAGGTTCCCAACTTATGCGCTGGCCCGCTGTCTTGCCATCTCGTAAAGAATGCAGGCGGCGGCGGCAGAAACATTCAGGGAATCGGCGGTGCCAGCCATAGGCACAAAGAGAGCTTCGTCCCAACGCTCTCTCCAATAATCGCCTAGGCCTTGTTTTTCGCTTCCAAGCAAGATGGCGATTCCGCCGGAAAGGTCGGCGCCCCAAATAGAAGAGACATGTTTTGCACTAGTTCCGAAAATGCGCAATTCCTGCTCCTTAAGGAAGGCATAAACTTCGTCTCTGGAGGCGGAGGCGACGGGAAAGCTTAAGGAGAGTCCCCGGGAAGCCCTTAGAACATTGGGATTGAAAAAATCGACGGATGGTTCGGCAAGCAACAGGGCATCTGCACCAAAAGCCGATGCCGTTCGAAGAATCGCGCCAAGGTTGCCGGGCTTTTCGATTTCGTCCAAAACTAGGACGAGTGAGTTTTCGCCAAGGGAAATCTGATCGATGCTTAGGGTTCGGGCTGTCGCGAGGACAAGGATTCCTTCGGGATGCTGACGGTATGAGGCCTTGGAAAAAGCCTCTTTGCCAAGTTCGACTAGTTCGGCCCCAGAGTGTTCGATTTGCTGTAGTAGGCTTTTCTCTCCTCGGTCTCGAAAAAAAGAAGGACAGAAAAAAGCCTCCGCAAAAGCGACCTCGGCAGCAAGGCCTGCATTGATTTCACGCAGGCCCTCTATCGGAAATCTGCCGACTTCTCTTCTGCGACGTGCGGATTCACGTAACTTCACGAGCTGCTTTACGCGAGGGTTCTTGGTACTGACTATAACTTCAGACACAAGTCGTTTAAAAACGATTTTGCATATATCGGTCGAGCAAGATAAACATCTCCATCCATGAGGCAGCCCCCGAAAGGCTTTCGTCCGGAACCGTACGAATACCACCAAGAACTTACGCTCAGGGTGGAAAACCTAACAAACCTTGGTCAAGGCATAGCAAGAGATGGGAAATGGGTAGTTCAGGTATCGCAAGTGCTGCCGGGCGAATTGATCAGGGCACGAATATTCCGCAATCACAAGAATTACTCTGCCGCGGATTGCCTTGAGGTTTTAGAACCCTCGCCCGCACGTGAAATGCCTGTTTGCTCACTTTACGGAACATGTGGAGGTTGCCAATACCAGCATGTGGCGTATGCAACCCAACTCGACTGGAAACGTCTACATGTGGAAGAATGCTTGGAAAGAATTGGTGGCATTGAAGTAAGGGTAAGCCCTACGATAGCTTCACCAAAGCCTTATGGATATCGGTCAAAGCTAACCCCACATTTTCAAAAGGGGAAGGACGGCAAGATCGGGAACATCGGTTTTCTGCAGAATGGTTCAAGGAGGGCAATCGTCGACGTCGCAGCTTGCCCCATTGCCGTAGAAGCTATAAACGAGTCATTGCCCGAAGCGCGCGAAAAGCTGAAGACTACATGGAAGGGCAAGAAGGGGGGTACGCTGCTATTGCGTCATTCGCAAGAAGGAGTAACTACTGACCCGCAGGAAATTGTATCAGAGAAAATGGGTTCGCTTGTGCTGCAATTCAAGGCGGGCGAATTTTTCCAGAACAACTCGTTTCTTCTACCAAGCATTGTCGGGCACGTCGTGTCTGAGGCCAGGGGCGAAAGTCTTGATTGCCTTGTCGACGCCTATTGCGGCGGTGGCCTATTCGCTCTATCGGCGGCAGAGCACTTTAAGCGTGTAGTGGGAGTGGAAATCAGTAGGGATGGGTTTGACTGGGCAAGAGCAAACGCACGCCTGAATCGCATAGAGAACTGCAAGTTTTTCCTAGGAAAGGCAGAGGAGATATTTGCAGATGTGGAAGACCCTGGCGATCATTGCTCCCTGATCTTAGATCCGCCAAGGAAGGGATGCGATGAAAAGTTCCTGCAACAGGCCGTCGTCTTTGGCCCCGCCAAAATCATTTACGTTTCCTGCGACCCCTCGACTCAGGCCCATGATGCAAAGTGTTTGTTAGCTAATGGTTACAAAATCCTGAAAGCCCAACCGTTTGATCTGTTCCCTCAGACAAGACATGTGGAAAATGTGATCACCTTCGCAAAAATGTAGATCGCCTTTCGCGAAGCCAGCAATCGGACGCGAATTGCTCGACATAAGGCATCCGAACCTCTTTAAGGTTTTCGGGCCAAGGCTCCGACACTGGTCTGGCTAGAAAGGAGCTTGCAAGACCTTCGATAAACTTTTCCTCAAAAAGAACCCAGTCCATTTTTTTCGGTAAGATGTCGCGAGCAACAGTTCCCTGCAAAAGAATCCCGCCACGGGTCTTCTTGATTGCCGCCCCGGCAATCTTTTCACTACCATTCGGCAAGACCAAATCCCTTGGAACCGGTTCGAGAAAACACCTTCCGGGTATGATCTTGCGAGGTCTTTCCGAACAAGTTTCTTCACTACAGGACAGCAAGTTTGTAGCCACGCTAAATGCAGAAAGCGCCACACTCATAGCTTGGTGAACCCGCAGGTAAACACCCTGCACGGTTTCCTTGGCTGGCATACAGCCGTTGGGGAGGATGAGGGAGTAAGTCCAATCGTTCCCGTGGTCGACAATACCACCTCCCGTGGGGCGACGACAAAGAGAAGGGCTCGCTAGTCCTGTTTCCTTGCAAACCCAGTCATAGGATTGACCGTAGCCAAAAGTAGTGCAGGCGTCCCGCCATCCATAGTGTCGAAAACGGATAAAATCGGGCTTAGGATGATCGAGGAAAGACCAAATGTCCGTCGCCATGTTGAAGGCTGCGGACTCCTCTAAAAAAGAATGAACGAGGAACGGTCTGGCCACAAGAATTCAGGATGCCTTAAAACGGCGTATATAGCGGTTTGGTTCTTCTGCATTTTCACGGTACCAATCGTAAAGGTCGTCAGGCATGCTAAGTTCCTCCAGTTGCTCGGTCACATTGGATGCGCGCGTCTTGAGCTTGCCTTCAAGAGGTTCTAGAATAAAGGCGAGTTCGCTGGGTCGTTCACCCAATTTTTCAAGCAGATCGACTCGTCTAGCTTTGCCCAGCAATTTTGGCGAAAGACCAAAACGCTTGAAAATTCGGGCACCAAGTTCGTAGCGACTTATTCGTTCGCTACCTGCCCAATGGAAAAGACCGTGCAATTGCGGTCGCTCGCACAATTCCACCAAGACATCTGCTACATTTTCCGCAGAACAGGGTTGTCGAAACTCGTCCTCGAACAAAGTTGGGGTTAGCCCAGCGGCAAGGGTTCGAAACAATTTCTCGTGCTGACTCCGGGTTCCCGATGGACTGTTGCCGTTAATCAAGGTGATTCGGAGAACCACAACATTATCCTCACATGCCTTTAGTACTAGCTCCTCCGCATCCAGTTTCTGCCGTCCATATTCGTTGACTGGTGCCGTTTGATCGGTTGAGCGGTAAGGAGAGGCAGTACCATCAAAGACCAAATCGGTCGAAACATGAATGTAGCGTGATCCAAGATGAGTCGCAATTTGACCGAGACGTTCGGGGGCATCGACATTTACTCGGCGAGAATGTAAGGGATCTTTGTCAACAGAATCCGGAGAAGAAATGGCCGCACAATTGATTATGGCGTCAGGCCATAGGTCGAGGAGTTGTCGGGTAACGATTTCGCCATCAGTAATCTCAAGCGCCGAAACCGGTCCAACCAGAGAAAGGTTCTTGGAACCTGACCGAGAAAAAGGAAGTGGCATGTATTTGCGCCGTAATACTGCTTGACACACGGCCCAACCCAACAAGCCGGTAGCTCCGAAAACCGCAATGTTCATGCCTTGCACGCTAATCGTTTCGCTAGATGCCTCAAGCCGATAGCAAAAACTGGGCTTTTCCTTGCCTCGCAGAGAAGCCCTTTCTAGCCTATTTCCTTTAGCTACGGATGAAAATCTCCGACCTCGCGAACACACACATACTCAAGCAACCCGTCTACAAGCCAGGCAAGCCCATCGAGCAAGTTGCTCTTGAGTACGGCTTGAAGACCGAAGAGGTTTGCAAGTTAGCCTCCAATGAGAATCCCCTTGGGCCTTCTGCAAATGCTATTGCAGTGGCAGAAGAAGCGTTGGAGAAGGTGCGGCTTTATCCCGAAGGGAGAGGCATTGCTCTTCGCAAGTCAATCGCCTTGAAGCGAGGGGTTACTCCAGAACAAATTGTCCTAGGGAATGGCTCCAATGAAATCATCGAACTTCTAGGTCATGTCTTTCTACGTCCAGGGGACGAGATCCTGACGGGTGAATTTACTTTTGTAGTGTACAAGTTGGTTGCCCAGCTCTTTGGGGCGAAGGCGGTGGAAGTTCCCATGCCTAAAATGATCCACGATCTCGATGCCATGACAGCGGCAGTAACCGACAGAACCCGCATTGTCTTCCTGCCGAGTCCGAACAATCCCACCGGAACCGTGAATACTAATGAGCAAATACACGAGTTCGCCAGATGCCTCCCCGGTCACGTCGTCTTCTGCCTTGACGAAGCCTACGCAGAATATCTTGAGGATCCCCCTG
>CAZWTI010000031.1:0-2914 GCA_964637065.1 uncultured Puniceicoccaceae bacterium | reverse complement strand
TCGCATCACGCGCCGGGCAGCTCGCGAGCAAGTGACCATTAATCGCGAATTCGTCTGGTTGCAGCTGCTCAACAAGGGAATGAAGATATGGGGCATTGCCGTGAGTGACGCCCACCACGTTCACGGGAACGGTGTGGGTGGTTGGAGAACCTACGTTCGCTCTTCTACCGACGAACCAGACAAGATCGACTGGAACGAGATCAGCCGCCGATCCAAGGCGGGGCAGATGATTCTTACCACGGGTCCATACATGGAAGTCCAGACAGGTGACGGTGTCCTTCCCGGAGGGCACGCCCGTGCAAATGACGAGATCGATCTCAAGGTCCGAGTCCAGTGCGCCTCCTGGATCGACATTGATCGAATCCAAGTTCTTGTGAACGGTCGAGCCGAATCGTCATTGAACTTTACCCGGCAGTCGCATCCCAAGTGGTTTGCCGAGGGGGTGGTCAAATTCGAGCGTTCGATTCGTGTTCCCCTAGACGAGGATGCTCACTTAGTCGTTGTTGCATACGGTGAGAACTTCGATCTCAAGAAGGGGTATGGTTCGAGTGCCCAAGCCTCTATCAGGCCTTGTGCCTACAACAATCCCATCTTCGTGGATATAGACGGCAACGGATTCATGCCAAACGGGGACACTCTTGGTTTCCCCTTGCCGGCAGGTCGTATTTCAGTTGCTGAGGCAAAGGCTCTCTTGGCCAAGGCAGGAAAAAAGATCGACTAAATCTTTATCGCAGCGGAAAGGCGGGTCTCAATTTGTGGATGGTGTTATAGACCTTGTCCACGAGTTCGTCTCCATTTCCGTTCTCTAGGTCGTAGGCGATTTCCATTTGCATGACTGGTTGGATGCCCTCGAGTTCGATAAAGACGCTCTTGCGGTCGGGAAGGAGTTTGGCGGATTGGACCACCAGCTTGTCTCGACCCTTTTGTTCGGGATTGGAGACCTTGAAGTTGGGTGAGCCGTACCCACGAGTCCATCGATAATTCCAATGATGGACTGCATAGGATTCGGGGTCGGAAGCCAATTCCTCGTCCACCTCGACGCCGAATCTAAGCAGAATCCCGTTTTCATGCGCTTTCAGAGCGAGTGGACGCGGCCACTCATTCCCTACATAGCGAACCCGTTGCAGGCAACCGTCTCGCGAACCGGACGTTTGCCAACCCTTTAATCCGGAAACGTAGAGCTGATCGTCCTTTTTGCTGAATCGGGCTCGCATGGCCCCGGAGGCGAAGCGAAAAGGAAATTTTGTGACGGCTCCCTGTTGGATGCCGTCCACTCGATCTCGCATGACTAGGAACATTTCGCATTTCCCATATGAGAGGTGTAGCAACTCACCTTTCGGCAAGCCCCACTTTTCGTTAGTCACCCAAACTTGAGACCCGCAAGAATTGTCGATCTTGTGCGGGATCCAGCATAGGGGGCCATCGTAAGTCTTGGGTTTCTGGTCACGGTGATGGCAGGGCATGTAACCGTAAAATCCCCCTTGGTCTACGATGTCTACCCGCGAGGCAGGTATCCATGTTCCTTGCTGATCCGCAGCGGTTACCACCCCTCCGGGACCAACGAAAAAGCCGTTTGGGTTTCGGAATCCAGTTGCGAATCGCTCCAGTCTTCCGCCGTCTTTGCTAACCTTAAGTACCGAACCACCGTGCCTTGTGCCGGAGGCGCAACGAATGTAATAGAAGTTACCCTCGGGATCGGTCTCCAGACATGTGGAGAACTCATGCCCGTTCAGGCTGATTTCGGCATCGTTGTTAAAGTTTTCGTAGAAGTCGATTTCGCCGTCTCCGTTCAGGTCGTGAAGCCTGGAGATTTGGTCGCGGCCCAAAACGTAAATCTTGTCCTTCACGATCCGCAGGCCCAAAGGATGATAGAGTCCGGTCGCGATGCGTTGCCAAGTTGTCTTCTCCAGCTTTTCGTCTATGTTTCCGACCAGAAACACATCTCCTTCCATTGTGCAGATTGCAAGGTCGCCATTTGAAAAGAAGTCGTGACCACCGAAGTGAAGGATGGCATTCCAAGGGTTTTCAAAGGGGGGGGCGATGGTATCCAGCGCATAAGGTTCTCCCTTTTTTGGTATTCCGATGACTCCCTTGGTCTCAAGGGTTTGTGTCCATTTTCGCGGGCCGCCTTTTATCCACTGCGTGAGTTCGGGAAGTTTCGCAAATTTCTTTGCGTATAATGCAAATGCATTCAGGCCTTTCTGAGGGCCTTCCCATGTCAGTGAGGTAAAGCGGGAGTCTCCGGCTTTAATCTTTGCAGTGCATCGATGTTTATCAATCGAAACTTCAATGCCTGATCCTCGGCAGACGGTAGCAATGATGGAAGATTCCCCTTTCTTTCTAGATCTAGGGACAACGGCAACCGTCACTCCATTAACTTTGCGAAGTTCGCCGACTCCTCCTCCCTGTGGAGATTGGGCCAACAGTACGGACTCGGGTTCCTTGAGTCCTGATATTATGAAGTGGCGAGCGAAGACAATACCATCGCCAAGCTTGGTTGCAGTCGGAGATTCAAGCACTGTGGCCTCGGCCACCGAATAACTCAGTACAATTTTTTCGCCATAGTGGTAAAGGCCCTTGTATTTGGCCCAGTCGCGAGGAAGCGGTCCGTACTTGTTGGGTCGCTGCTTCCAAGCGCCATCCTTTGTCCATCCCGGTCCCTTCGTAATGAAGGCTACTTTGCCGCGAATCTCGTCATGGTCCAGCAAGGCGTCTCGACCGCCGCGAATATGAACGAATCCTCCCGTCCAAGCTGCGAACATGCTTAAGTTGTCGGCGTCGAAGCCAATGCTTGCGTTCGCATCCTTCCCTAACCAGATGGCAGTTGCCTTGGGGATTCCCGCGAAGGAACCATTGGGGTCCTTCTTGGATTGAAACAAACTTGAGCCGAAAGTGGGGCCCAATTTCATCTCAT
>CAZWTI010000030.1:0-10817 GCA_964637065.1 uncultured Puniceicoccaceae bacterium | reverse complement strand
TCAACCGGGACGCAAGGTGGGAAAAAGAATGGTATCGCGGATGTTGGCCGCCTTGGTGAGGAAGATGACGAGACGATCAATTCCCAGACCCATTCCGCCTGCGGGAGGCATGCCGTGTTCGAGGGCCAGCAGAAAATCCTCGTCCAATTCCTGCGTCTCCTCACCCACTTGTCGCTCAAAAGCCTCACGCTGTACAAAAGGATCGTTTTGCTCGGAATACGCAGGTGCAATTTCCTGACCGTTTATACAGAGCTCGAAAACATCGATGGTCGTGGGATCGTCCTTGGTGATCTTCGCCAAAGGACAAAGCTCTCTAGGTATGTGAGTCACGAAGGTGGGCTGAATAAGGGTATGCTCGATTACTTTCTCGAAGACGTCGTTGGTCACCTCGAAGTCCTCGAGCTCGGGATTAACTTCGATACCAAGCCCCTTTGCTATCTCTAGTTTTGCCTGCTTTGGAAGATCGAACCAATCTTCGCGACCCGTAGCCTCGAGAATAAGATCCTTGTACTTGGCTTCGCGCCAGTCGCCGGAAAGGTCGATCACTTCTCCTTCGGGACGCTCGATTGAAAGTGTGCCAATGGCTCGCTCGGCCACACGCTGAATGAGAGAGCGGGTTAACTCCTTCATTCCACGATAATCGGAATATGCCTGATAAGCCTCAAGCATCGTGAACTCGGGGTTGTGGCGCCTGGACAGACCCTCGTTGCGGAAGATGCGCCCGATCTCGAAGACACGGTCGAATCCTCCAACCAAAAGGCGCTTCAAATGCAACTCCAAGGCAATGCGGAGGTTGAAGTCGCAGGAGAGGGCGTTGAAGTGAGTCCGGAAAGGCCGAGCGGCGGCGCCGCCGGAAACAGCTTGCAGCATGGGTGTCTCTACCTCGAGAAATTCACGCTCCCAGAGAAACTCACGCATTTCTCGGATGATTGCGCTGCGAGCCTTGAAGCGATCTCTGGACTCCTCGTTAACGACGAGATCGAGATAACGCTGGCGGTAGATTTGCTCGTTATCGGTGAGTCCGTGCCACTTCTCGGGAAGGGGGCGAAGAGACTTTGAGACAAGAACGCATTCCTCGGCCCGTACGGTAATCTCACCGGTCTTGGTACGGAAAAGTTTTCCTCGCACACCAATAAAGTCCCCCAAATCCAACTTCTTAAAGGACGCATAGGCATCCTCACCAATCTCGTCTCGCCTTACATATGCCTGAATACGACCGTCTCGATCAAGTAACTTGAGAAAACTCGCTTTGCCCATTAGGCGTAACGTGACGATCCTGCCCACCACAGTCACCTCCGGCCCCTCCTCCAGTTCCTCCGGGAGAAGAGCCTTGGCCTGTTCAGAAGTATGACTTTGCGGACAATTTGCAGAGAAAGGATCGGTTCCCGCTTCACGCATACGATCCAACTTTGCCTTTCGAACGGCAAAAAGGTCACTCGAATCAACTTCCTGACTTTGGCTTGGTTCGGGGTCTTCGCTCATCGTCAAAAGGAGCATAAACTACCATCGAGCCAAAGCGAGGCAATTGAAAAGCCGGATAGACCGAACTCCTAATTCTCGGACGACTAGGGGATTTTTGCCAAGACAATGCGAAAGCCGAGATTGCGAAAGCGATGGTAAAGGGAATTCGTGGAACGCGAGGAAGACTGGCACTCGGATGCAGTCTTCATGTAACCACCCCCGCGACTGATTCGAAACTCATCCTGCTCGGTGTCTCCCAAGAGGGCGTTCACAAAGGAATTTCCTACCCACTCACGTATGTTCCCGTACATGTCGTAAAGTCCCCAGGGATTAGACTGCTTCAATCCCACAGGATGAATTTGTTTGTCACTGTTGTCCTTGTACCATGCGTGATTCAATAATTCCGCTGGATTGTCGCCAAAATAATAGTCAGTAGAGGTTCCTGCCCGACAAGCATATTCCCACTCGACTTCCGAAGGCAGGCGATACTCAAAACCCTTGGGCAAGATAGTGTGCTGCTTGGCAAGATTGGTCATGGCCTTGCCGTAGGAAACGGCATCCAGCCAAGAAACATTATTCACGGGCAATTCATCCTGCGAAAAAATGTCGTGACTGTACTCCACATGACTTGGATTCATTCCCATGATGCGGATGTAGTCGTCCTGTGTGACCAAGAGGCGGGCCATCCAGAACCCATCAGGAATCTCGACCAAACGGCATTCGTTTGCGTATGGGACCCAAACGGTAAGCTTTCCCGGAGGTATCCAAGAGTATTGGCCTCCGAGAGCATCTTCATGGGGTTCAACAGAGGGAGAATCGACTGTTGGGCCAGCCACTACTTGCGCTTCCAGTGCAATGGGAATGCGGGTGACTGAGAACGGCTTGAGCGAGGTTCTTTTTGCAACTACAGACTTGGGCATCTTTTGAGGGGCCTCTTCTTTTGGCGACGACACTTCCGCCCCGGATGGCGTCGGCACCTCATCAACCGCCAGATCTGGAACCTTTTTTGACTCGATTCGCTTGGCCCGCTGGCGTTGAGCCTCCCGAACAGCATCCCAAGCTTGCCAGAGGTCGGGTTCGTATTCTTCGGCCACGGTGATCGCAGTCTGCGTAGACCTGAATGCCACCTGTGAAGGAGTGGGTGACTCAAAGTTATCGAGGATGGCTAACTTGGCCTTGGCCTTCCAACCCTCTTCAAGAGCACGAATGGACTGGAAGGGCTGGAGGCAGAGATCGAGACCTGCTGGCAGGTCAGTCTCCTTAAGATAAATTGAAAGAATATCCTTATCGAGGCTCAAGGCATAACCCACCTCGCTCCTGACGTAACGGGAATCGACGGCATGAGGTGAAATAAAAACCAAGAACAATCGTGACCCCTTGATCGCCGTAGCGATTTCCTCCACCCATTCGCCCGCCGGCGGGATGCCCTCATCATACCACATGTCGACGCCATTGTTACGCAACCAGTTCATGCATTCGTACACGATGGGTTTATCAGCATGCGCATAACTGACGAAGACATAGGGACCTTCGCCGGAATAAGCCTCAAAGGGAACGGGCGTGTCACGCGTGGCGATCATCTTAAGCAGATCTAGAAAGCGATTCGCGGAGGGTCAATAGTCCACATAGCCCGAACGCTGCAAGAGGTAAATCGGGAAACTCCCAAAACCCTTGGCTAATTCCACATTGCCAACGTACTCGAAGTCGAAGTCGTCACGACCAAAGGAGAGCAAAGCCGCCACTGTCTCCGAGACGTAAACGCAACCCGGCAACGCAATCGGTTCTATGCGCGCAGCTTGGTTTACATGGCGACCGAAGAAGTTGGTCTTGCCCAGAATAGGATCATCAGCGGCATATGCCGGTCCTGCGTGCAAGGCGATGCGAGCTCCGAAATCGTGGGGTAATCCAGCTTCAGTCCAATCTGTATTCTCGACGAAATCACGCAGATCAAGTGCCAGTGCAAGCCCATCCTCGAGTTCGTCGAAAACGCAGAAAATGCTATCACCCCATGTGTTGAGAAAGGCAGGCGGACGAGGAAGTTTAGCGACGAGAGCTGCAATGCCGCCGAGGAAATGTTTAACATAAAGTGGAGAATCAGAGTCGGAAAGTTTGCTAAAACCCTGCACATCGGCAAAGAGCATCGTCTTTACCAAACGAACCGGCCCCTTCTCAGGAGGTCGAGAGTCGGCCACGAGGAAGGCCGGCATCGTCTCACCCGAACGAGGAGTCGGCGCAGTGCGATTGGGATCGAGAACCTGATTTGGCAACGAGTCGAGAACTTTGTTGGCATCGATTAGCATAGGATCACCAAAACGCATCCGCCAGCGTTCAACCAATTGCCCCGTGCCACCAGTCTTGCCTCCCTTGCCATCCCATAGAACGAGAAGGTTCGGCTTTTCACCCAATGTTCTGGCCCGAAGAGCCGCAAAACCAACCAGCACCTCATTACAAAGACCAAATAAGTTGTCATCACCGAGATAAGCTTCATCAGTCACATAGTGAACACTAGCGGCTTTATCCAAGACACGCTCGAAACGTTGTACCCAATTGCCACCTGCACGACGAACACTTGTCTCGATAAAATCCTTCTTATCAAATGGAATGAAGACATGGACTTCCCCTCCACGTGCAAGCATAGCCTCAATAAAAAGAATGTCTGTGCCGCATGCGGCGGAACTGAAACCATAAGAGCAATTGAGCTTATCAAGCACAGACTCAATCTCAATTTTTGCGACCTCTTCTGCCTGAGGAGGAAAACGTGTTGCTCCCTCCGGTTTGTCCACCACATGCCCCGAACAAGCCAACACCCCCATAATGGGGAACACACCTGCAATGCGTTCGAGCACTTCCTTTCCATCGTAGGCGGAGGCAATTTGTAGCGCTTGGGTTCGAGTGGATGCAATCTTGGCGGGTTCCGCATCGGGCATGCCAACCGCCTCGGCATAAGCTGAGAGAGACGCCTCGATGTCACCTTCAATCAAGTAAGCCTCTCCAATCGTGGCCTGCGACCAATAATCTCCTTGTCCTCTTGCCTTCAAATCATTGCAAATAACTAGAGCTCGATCAGCATAAGAACGCCCCTGATCGACTTCTCCTGAAAGCAAATACATAAAGGCCACGTTAATGCAGGGATAGTACTCCGCCTCCAAGTCCTTCACTCGACTCTCACGAAAGGAGTCGAAACTGCTTGTGGAAAAACCCTCCTTATACCGAGCAATGGCAAGATCGGCGTATCGTTGCTTGCTTTCAGGATCAGTGGCATACTCCCACAAGTCCTTGTAGGCGCTGGCGAGAATTCCGTGGGTCTCGACATCACGATCACCCTTCGCCGTCAACTCTTCGAGGATCCGAGATGCCCTCAGTGGTGAACCGGCATTGATCAAGGCCAAGGCTGCCTTCTGACTGAGGATTGAATCATTCGGAAATCTCGCTAGACCGTCCTTGGCCACATCATAGGCAAGGAGGGAATCGCCCACGTCAATCATGCGTTCGCACAAATTCCTGTATTCACGAGGACTTGCCTTCTCCCGAGCAAAGATATCCCATTCACTGCGGAGACTTGGGATCTGCTTTTTGTTTGGCTCCGACACGTCCTAAAAATGTGTCGAATCCTGTTTTTCACGGCCTCGCAAAGCGAGGTAATAAAAGCAATTGCTACCCGAAAAAATTGTTACATTTTTTCGTATCGCGTGCGCAACATTTGATTAAAAGCCGCTACCTTGCGAGCCCGACGCTTCTTATCGGAGGGTTTTTCAAAATAACGCTTAGCTCTGGCATCACGTATGACACCCTCGCGATCCAAGCGCTTCTTGAGACGACGAATCGCTCGATCCATTGTTTCACCCTTACGAATCTTAATTTCAACCGGCATTATATTGTTAGGATAAATAAAGCGATCAATGCTACGGAAGCCACATGCAAGGGTCAAGAGCCAAGGCAAGCATTGTTACCCAAAGTAATGACAACTTGAAAATTCCACTAAATCTCCGTTTATTCACCTATTCCACGGAGATTCCTCTGGAGGGGGAGGCGGATCGAGTACGACGCGGGCCGCAAGATCCCCTAGTCGGGAACGCAAGTCCTTAAAGCATTCGGGCGTTAGCTTAAGCGTAAATCTCTGGTCTGTCTCAAGCACGAGAGCATCATCGTGCTCGGCGTCTTCAGCAAAAGCGAAGTTCACAAGAGTACTCCCTCGTCCTCCTTCTGCCAACGAATTCACTTCTACGAGAAACACATCCGTAGCTTTGCTGGAAGAGTCAAGCAGCCAAGTCACTTCCTTTGTGATGTCAGGAAAAGCCTTTGTCGCAGGTCGAGCTGAATTCACGTTCATACGGGTTTCCCCATTACGAGGAGAGGCCACACCCTCGAGAATCAAGATTTCCCCCTCGACGAGGTTGGACCCAAATTGTTCAAAAGCTTCGCTGAACATGGCTAGGGAATAATCCCTTTCTTTCGTGGCAAAGTTAAAGCGGGCCCACGGACGACCATCCTTTTTCGTGAAACGCTTTTCCAAATCGGCAACCACACCGCAGAGACGGAAGGCCCGTTTGCTTTGGAGGTTCTCCAAGTCCTCCGATTTCAAGTCGCACGCCAATTCACCGAGTCCACCCAAGGTATCCACGGGATGGCCCGACAGGTAGAATCCCAGCAATTCCTTCTCGTGGCCAAGCTTCTCAAGCTCGTCCATATCCTCCTGTTTAGTCGGATTGCCGCCACCATTTGAAGCAATATCAATATCTTCCGCAGCGGGACCAGCCTCCATCATGTCAGCTCCCATTATATCGAACAAGGTTCCCTGTCCCGCATCACGATCCCTGCGGCGCAACTGAGCTTCCCCCATGATTCGGTCGAGGTCCACCAGCAGGGCCCTTCGGCTTTCTCCGACTGAATCAAAGGATCCGGATTTGACAAGGCATTCGAACACTCGCTTGTTCACAGCCTTGGAGTCGATACGTTCAGCAAAATCACTGAAGCTCGTAAAGTTTCCGTTCTCCTCGCGTTCGGCCACGATCAATTTGGAGGCGACGTCCCCCACCCCCTTGACGGCAGCCAGCCCAAAGCGTATACTGCCTAAATCTCCACCCTTATCGGGCACTGGGGTAAAGCTACCGCCCGACTCGTTCAAGTCCGGACCCAGCACGGCGATTCCCATCTCGACACATTCACCGATGAAGTGGGCAAGCTTGTCCGAGTTGCCCAACTCGCAGGAAAGCAATCCAGCCATGAAAGCCACAGAGTGATTCGCCTTAAGATAGGCAGTCTGGTAGCTAATGATTCCGTAGGCGGCGGAGTGGGACTTGTTGAAACCATAACCTGCAAACTTCTCAAGAATATCGAAAATCTTGTTCGCCTTCCTATCTTCTATGTCGTTGGTTTTCTTGGCGCCCTGCACAAAAATCTCACGCTGCTTTGCCATCTCCTTAGGTTTCTTCTTGCCCATGGCCCGCCGAAGAATGTCGGCGCCGCCCAAAGTGTAACCCGCGATACGCCTTGCCGCTTCCATAACCTGCTCCTGATATACCATTACGCCATAGGTTTCTTGGCAGATATCTTCCAGCAATGGGTGAGGAAACCGGATGGTAGATGGATCTTCCTTTCCTTTAAGATAGTCAGGAATCCACTCCATTGGCCCGGGGCGATAGAGTGCGATCAGAGCTATAATCTCGTCAACGTTCCCAATGCTCATCTGCCGACAAAGCCTCCGCATCCCATCGGATTCCAATTGGAACACCCCGATCGTGCGTGCGTCGTTCAGCAGCTTGAAGGTTTCGGGATCTTCCAGCGTAACCTTGCTCACGTCGAAAGACTCGTCGCTCGTCAATCGCCTCACGTGTTCCTCCACTTCAGAGATCACGGTCAAGGTCTTCAGTCCCAGGAAGTCCATCTTCAGCAAGCCGAGATCTTCCACCGGATCCTTCGGAAATTGCGTGGTCAGGATCCCGTCCTGCAGGGTAAGGGGGACAAGTTCTCGCAAGGGCCTGTCGGCGATGATGACCCCAGCTGCATGCGTACCTACGTTACGCACCATTCCCTCGATTACCCTTCCCGTTTCAACAATTTGCCTGCAAATAGGATTTTGCTCGTACTCGGCCTTGAACTCGGGGTTTTTCTCGAGGGCATCGTCCAGCGAGATGTTGAGGTCGTCGGGCACCATCTTGGCCAAACGATCGGCATCCACATAAGGAACGTTCCGAACCCGGGCCACATCACGCATCACCATCTTGGCCCCAAAGGTACCGAAAGTAATGATGTTGGCCACACAGTCGCGACCGTACTTCTCACGCACATACTCAATCACCTCGCCTCGCCTACGCATGCAAAAGTCGATGTCGAAATCGGGAGGAGAAACGCGCTCAGGATTTAGGAAACGTTCGAAGAGCAAGCCGAAACGCAAAGGATCGATATCGGTGATGCCCAGCAAATAGGCCGAAAGGCAACCCGCCCCTGAGCCACGGCCTGGCCCCACAGGAATACCCTTTTCGCGGGCCCAACCGATAAAGTCCGCCACAATCAGGAAATAATCGTTGAAGCCCGACTCGTCGATGGTTCGGAGTTCGTAGTCCATCCGCTCGCTCAATTCCTTGGCCTTGGAATCCGCTTTTTCGCCCCGATCCTCTTTGGGCAGATAGCTTACCCCATATCGCCCGACCATGCCTTTCTCGCACAGGTTCCTTAGGTAACCCACATGGTTCGGGAATTCCTTGGTCACTTCCACCGGCATCGGAAAAACCGGGTAATTGTTCTCACCGAACGGCAGCTTCAAATCACACATCTCGGCCACAGCGAACACATTGGTCACCGCCTCCGGAACCTCCTTGAAGATTAGCTCCATCTCCTCCCGTGTCTTTAGGTAAAACTCCCTCGCGTCGTAGCGCATGCGCTTGGGGTCATCCAGTTTTGATCCCGTCTGGATGCAAAGCAAGGCGTCATGCGGGTTCCAGTCTTCGCTCCTAACATAGTGCACGTCGTTTGAAGCCACCGGTTTCAGGTCAAACTCCTTAGCCAGCTTCAGCAAATCAGGAATAATCTTCACCTGCTCCGGAATGCCGTGGTTGTGCAGTTCTACAAAATAGTTCTCCTTGCCGAAGATATCGACGAACTGACCCACGGCCTCACGGGCACCCTCATAGTCCTCATGCAGCAACAGTTGTGGCACTCTACCCTTCAGGCAACCCGTAAAGCCGATCAAGCCCTTACCATGGATCGCCAACTGCTCCAAGTCCGTGCGGGGATGATAGTAACGACCCTCTACATGTGCATTAGACACCAACTGCGACAAATTTTGGTAACCCTCGTAATTACGAGCAAGTAACCCGAGGTGGTAATAGGTGTGCTTGTCCCGCCCAGGGCGCTCTATGTTCTTGTGATCCGTCACAAGATAAGCTTCACAACCTATGATTGGCTTTATGCCACACTTCTCGGCATTCTTCAGAAACGAGATCGTGCCAAAAAGGTTCCCGTGATCCGTCAAGGCCATAGCCGAATGCCCCAACTCAACCGCCCGCTCCAACAGGCGATCCATCCGACAGCACCCATCCAGTAGGCTGTAGTCGGAGTGTACGTGCAAGTGAACGAAGTCCGTGTCCTTCTTAGCCATCCGGCCTTATTCTTCTTCTACCTACCCAAATGTTGCAAGACCAACTTGCTCACATCTCAGCACAGGGTGGAAAACGTCAAGCTTGTCAAGGTGTCGGGGGGTCTTCAAGACCCTCACTCGCCTCCGCTCCATCCTTATTCTTTTCTTTCTCAACCATCCAAGAGGAGGCCCCGGGAATCATCTTCGAAAGAGCTTGGTCGACCTCGCCTGTGGAAAAAGGCTGGAAAGTTTTCCCCTTTTGCCTCTCTTTCCCCAAACGATCAGTCGAAGCGGAAGAACCCTCATCGTCCGAACCCTCCCTCCGCCCAGCCCGAATCAGTTTACCCAAGGCAAGACAGGCATCGGGAATGGTCGGAGGGAAATTCCGCGATTCCGCAACCTTGAAGAGCGTCGTCAGGGCATGAGTCACGATTTCGTTGGCATCCCAGCCCGCCAAATCCATGTAAGCCTCGGTTTTCTCAAGAAGTTGTGCCGAGACCTCTATCTCCAAGGTATCCAACTCATCCGACATGGCTACAAAAAATACATACGCGAACCGCAAGTCAAACAAACCCTATTAGGACTAAGATGCTAGGCCCCCGGACGGTTGAGGTACTTGCGACAAAGTAGACGCCAGGCGATGATGATGAAGGCGGTAAGGGGAATCCCTAGTATCATGCCGAGGATACCCCCGAGGGCGGTTCCCCAGAAAAAGATGGCTACGATGACTACGACGGGATGTAGTCCTGTCTGGCGACCCATGATGCGAGGAGTCAGCAGGTAGCTCTCGACAAGCTGGACGACGATGAAGGTGATCCCGCAACCGATGAGGATACCCCATTGCCCAGTGTCGGCGATACCCTCAGGTTGCAGGTAGGCGACGAGCATGGTGGTGACGATGCCGATGATGGAACCAAGATAGGGAACGACGTTGAGGAGGCCAAAAAGGAGACCTAAGGCGAGGCCGAACTTGAGACCGCTAGTCTGGAAACCAATGGCATAACCGATTCCCATGAGAAGGCCGATGAGCAACTGCCCGCGGAAGAAGGCCACGAGTATGCCGATGAACTCGCGGATAAGGAACACGACGTCCTCCCTGATGCGAGGGGCGAGGAAGCCGAGTTCCTGCTCGAAGTCCTCCAAAAGATCGCGCTTGGAACCGAGGAAATAGAACATGTAGATGGGAATGACGGCGAGATATGTAAGTTGAGCGAAGAAGGAAAGGAGACCGGCCCATGCCGACTTGAGCACCTTGGCCGATTGTTCCGCTATATGCTCCCCTTGCTTTTCGAGTGCCTCCATGTTGCGGTTGTGAATTTCCTCGGTCTTCTTTAAAAGGTAGGCGGTTCGCTCGTCCTTCTCGACAATGGCTACATAGGCTTTGCGTTCGTCGTCATCAAGGGCGAGAAATACCTTGCGGTCCTCCAGTTGCAGGGCGGCGAGGGCATCCCGTTCCTCCGCAGAAAGCCCAGCGAGAGCCTCATTGCCCCCGACGCCGAAGAGTTCGTTCCAATAATCATTGAAGGCGTCCAGTTGACCGGAGACTGCCTTGGCCAAGTCCTCGGGCAACCATTCGTCCGCCTTGCGCTCAATCTTGGCGGGCCATTCGACTGCGGACACCGCAAGTTCACGCGTCTGCTCCACCACCTTGGCCCCGATCAACCAGATGACTGCTCCCGACGTGCCCACCACCAAGACATACAACAGCATTATCGAAAAGAAGCGACCGAGACGGAACTTGCTGTCGAAAAAGGCCACGATGGGACGAAGCATGATTGAC
>CAZWTI010000029.1:0-7225 GCA_964637065.1 uncultured Puniceicoccaceae bacterium | reverse complement strand
TGCATCGATGGAGCCGGAAGAAGAGACTTGATCACCGAGGATGGTGGCGGATCCACCCTGCCCTTCGGCGGAAGCGACGTCGACGGAACCCGAATTGGCGGCGACGCCATCGAGAAGGCCGGAGAGGTCTAGGGTTATCTTGCCGCCGGCGGCATCGCCGACTTCGAGGGTGGCGTCGGCCGCGAGGAGAGCGGCATCACCACCCGGGGTTGTTATGGTCCCGGCGTTGGTCACCTTGCCGCCGATGAGCGCGGCGAAGCTTTCGGCGTTTATGGAGCCTAGGTTGATGACGGCGGCTTCGGAATCGCCGCTAAAAGACAAATTCCCGGAGAGGAAGGCGGAGTCGGCGATGTCGAGGGTGGAGGCGATGAGGGCATGAACATCCACGGTGGCGTTCTTGCCAAAGAGGATGCCGTTTGGATTAACGAGAAAAAGACGCCCGTTGGCGTTGAGAGAACCGAGAATTTCGCTGGGGTTTCCACCGACGACGCGAGAGAGAAGAGCAGAGTCGATATTTGGCTGGACTACGTCGACGAGAGCACCTGCGCCGATGTCGAAGCTCTGCCAATTGACGATGGCGGATTGTGAACCCTGAAGAATGCGAAGGGCGTCCGCTCCCTGTTGCTGAACGGCTACGTTGCCGTGGACTACGCTTGCTCCGGCGGGGAGGCTCGCAGCCCAAGCCTGACCGGGAGCGCCAAGGGTGAATACGGCAAGCCCGAAGGTCATCATCACGGACTTGACGCCGGTGACGAGCCCGTGCCGGACAAGGCGTATGCTTCGGCGATGCCGGTTGTATGATTGGCGACAGGTTTTTGCGAACCGGGAGGAGTTCTTAGTCTTCATAATTTTTAAGGGAGAAAAGGGTTCCGTGAAGAAAGTTAGGAATTCTTACGTCCAAAGGGACGGTTTAGAAGCGATAGTTAAGTTCGAAATGGGCGCGCGCAGCGCCGTCGTCGGACTGGGGGGTCCCCTCGATAGGAACTCCGACATGCAGGTTGAGCCCAAGACCGCGCTCGAAGGAACCGATCATGCCGGCTCCGAAACTCTGCATGCCTATTGAATCATCCGAACCGGCCAAGGACTGCTCGGAGGAGACGTAACCATAATCGTAGAAGAACAGGGTTTGCAGGGAACCATCGATTTCGAGAAAGGAGGCCTTGATGGGGGTCAGGCGCAACTCCGCATTGACGTGGAAGCCGTGATCGCCGAATGCCTCGCGTTCCCGATAACCGCGGACGGTGCGGGCGCCGCCGATGGCCTTCTGGAGAGAAACGGGCAAGGGATCGTTGGCAACTTGACCGGCGAGATTGAGGTAAAGACCCGCGTTATCACCAAACAAGTCGAGAGGCTGGAGAGTGCTCAGGCCGAACTGGCCGGCAAGAAATCCCGAGGAGACGCCGGGTCGCTGGGTTGCAAGATCGGCATCGTCTGCAATGCCGGCGTCGGAAAGGACGGCGACAGACCAAAAGGTTTTGCCCGGCAAGCCCGACGCTTCCTTTAAAGTGCCTTGAAGACCGATCCGAGGGAGAAGGAGGGCTAGAGTCTCATCCGAGTAGGAAGATCCATAAAAGGTCATTGAATTGCTGACGTTGAGGTACGTAAGACCAACGGAGACGGCCAAGGATTCCGCCGATGAATCCCGAAGCGTGTGGGTGCCGGCAAAACCGAAGTGGACGCCCTCGCCATTCACGTCCAAGTCGGCCGAGGAGACGACGTTGTCGTACTCGGAGTCGGAATAGCCTCCAAAAACGATCCAATCTACTTTTTCTCCACTTTCGCCGAAATACTGCATGGAATAGGAACTCAACTGGGAAAGATCTTCGGGATCGGCAAGCCAGGAGAGCGCAAGTCGATCCCCTTGTGCGAATGGCTCCCACCACTCGAGGCCAAGACCCGCTCGCCAACCTGAGGACTGTCGGGCGCCATCGTTGGCGACGTTGGCCGTGAAGATTAGGGGGACCTCGTCCTCGATAGTGAAATCGGCATCCACGATAATTCCACCATCATCTCCTCTCCGAGGGCGAAGCTTGGAATCGACCTTGACGAATCGATGACTATTTAGAGCAGCAGCGGCAGCGTGAAATTTTCCATAGTGAAAAGTTTCATCCTGATCCCAACCCAAGGATTCCAAAATGCCTTCTTCGGAAAGCCAACTGTTTCCATCGACATTGGCCACACCAATTTTGCCGGGACTAACCGTTACCACTAGTTTACCGGATTTGTCGGGGTCGGCAGAGGCAACGGCATTCGCAAAGGGATAGCCGTTTTTCCGCAGGTGGACCGCGACGTTGTTGGCAAAAGCCGCAGCCTTCGGCGAATCCATGGAGGAACCAATCAATGCTTGGGCTCCCGAATGAAAACCTTCCAGAGCAGACTCAAGTTCAGTCGGCATGGTGAAGGCAACCAGCTTGACGACCTTTGCGGGAGCTTGTGCACAAACAACAAGAGGCACAACAGCCAGGGCGGCAAACGCTGCGAGCAACGAACGGCAGCTCCAAGTGATTCGGCTTCCGAAATATTTGCAGGAGGAAAAGGGAAAGAAGGGATTCATGCGCGCGTCCTTTGTAGGATTACTATTGTGGGCGGTACAGCGAAAGGTTTTTGACGGTTTATGCAAGAGTAAGTTTTACAGGTTTGAAAGAGTCGTAGTCGCACCGACTCGGAAGAAACCGAATTTCAATGATAAAACGATCGGCGAAATCCTCAGAAAAGTCGGCTTTTCAGCATAAAGTAATTCAAAGAATAGTTTTTGCTTGGTAAATTCAGTTCATGGTAATATGAGCTTCACAACATGCTCGTTCACACTGTTTATTTCTGGTTGAAACCCGACCTCAGCGAGGAGGATCGTGAGAAGTTCAAGGCCGGAGCACAAAGCCTCGCGACCATTGAGTCGACCGAACAAGTGCTCATGGGAACTCCCGCCGACACTGCAAAGCGACCCGTCATAGACGACAGTTACGATTGCGCATTGACTGTGATCCTGAAGGACGTTGCCGCTCACGACCTTTACCAAGACGACGCAATCCACCACAAGTTCGTGGCAGAATGCGCCCACCTTTGGGATCGCGTGCAGGTCTACGACGCGGACTGAGAAGGTTCCTCACCCGCCCCACGCTTGTCGTCGGCGCCGGGACTGGTCAGGAAACGCACGCGTCCATAGGCCAGGACCACGGCCATCGGACCGATCACGAAACCCTGGGCCCCATAACTGAGAATCCCGCCAATGATGCCGAGGAAGAGGAGGAAGCTCATCCAGGCTCCCTGCTCGTGAAGCCTGCGTCCCATGCGGCTTCGGACTTGGCTCACGCCGAAGTTGAGCGAAATGCTTACGAGGGCCAAGGCAATCGCCGCTCCGGGTTCTCCACGCGTCCAAGTGAGCGATGCCAACGGCAACCAGACCATGGCGCTGCCGACTACGGGAACCAAGCCCGCAAAGGCTCCAAGCAAGAAAACTGGCAAAAAGAAAAAACCGGCTACGAACCAACCCACGAAGCCCAAGCACAAACCGCGGGCCAAGGCAGTAAGCACCGTGTCACTGAGCAAACGAAAGGTAATTCTTCGGTGCAAACGCATCCAAGCGGTCGTCTCCACAGAGGCGAATCCACCGGTAGCCATAGCCTTGCGGACAAAGGCAGGACCATGAGCATAGAGAAAGGACAAAGCTATCAAGGCCAAGGCCAATTCGGCCACGAAGCCACGAGTGCCCTTGAAGAGATAGTCAAGGATAGAACCCGAAAACTCGCTGGCATCTCCAAGAAATTCGGCCGCGAAAGCCACCGCCCGTTCCTCGTCTACCGGAAGGCGAGGATAAATTGCCTGTACTTCACGCACCGTCTCGGCCACCCCGTTTAGCAAGGCTTCGCGTCCGGCGGCATCACCCATCAGCAGCCCAACCACGGCTCCGCCCAAGTCTTCCGCCGAATTCGATCCGCCGAAGACAATTACGGCAAATGGGATTAAGCACAATAGCAGCAGCAACCCGGTCGCCGCCACGGCGCAAACCTCAGAACGCCTTTGCGAGGAAACGTTTGGAGCAAATCGACGCCCGAATTTTTCGACCGGTGCAAAAAGCACGGGATAGGTCAATGCAGCCAAGGAAACCGCAAAGAGTAGAAAGTCGAAAAGGGGACGGAAGGTTCCATACAATGGAACGACAACCAAAAGAAAGGCGAGGGCAATGAAACCACGACGGCGCCAAGCATGCCAGAATTGGCGGCGTTTTGCCGCCAATTGATCGATAACTCTTTCAGGTTCTTCCATGACAAACAGAAAAAAGGTTGCCGGGCGTCATTTGTCGAGACGCAATCTACTTAAGTATTCGCGAAGGCAAAGACCCGTGGGAGTCTCCTTATTCGAAAGAGATTCGGGGCTACCTTCAAAGATCAAGCTTCCGCCTTCGGATCCGCCGCCCGGACCAAGTTCCAATACATGATCCGCAAGCCGGATTACGTCCAGGTGGTGTTCAACCACTACGACGGTGTTGCCTGCGTCGCGAAGCCGGAAAAGCAAGTCCATCAATCGCTGAACGTCAACCCAGTGCAAACCCGTAGTCGGTTCGTCCAGCAAGTAGAGTACTCCTCCGTCTTGCCGTCGACTAAGCTCCAGCGAAAGCTTCAGTCTTTGGGCTTCCCCGCCTGAAAGCGTGTTGGCAGCTTGTCCGAGATGCAAGTAACCGAGCCCCACGGCCTCCAAGGTTCCCAGTTTTGCGGCAATCGCAGGGTGCTTTTCAAAAAGGTCTCCGGCCTCGGACACCGTCAAGTCCAGGACGTCGGCGACGTTGTGACCCCGAAAACGCACCTCCAAGGTCTCGCGATTATAGCGTTTGCCGCCGCAACTTTCGCATTCCACGTAGACGTCTGCTAGGAACTGCATGTCCAGCTTGACTGAACCATCTCCCTTGCAGCGTTCACAGCGCCCGCCCGAAACGTTGAAACTGAACCGTCCAGGAGCGTATCCGCGAATGCGGCTCAAGGGACATTTTGCAAACAGTTTGCGAAGAGCGTCGAAAAGCTTGACGTAAGTAGCCGGATTGGAGCGGGGACTGCGCCCGATGGGAGATTGGTCGACACGCACCACCTTGTTGAACTGCTCCAACCCTTGAAGGCCTGAGTGAGCCCCCGGAATCTGTTTTGCGTTGTGAAGACGAAATGCCGCTGCCTTGGCCAAAACTTCGTTGACCAAAGTACTCTTGCCCGAACCCGACACACCGCACACGACCGTGAAGAGACCTAGGGGGAAGCTCGCGTTCAATTTCCGCAAGTTGTTGGCCGAGGCCCCCTGCACCACCAGACGAGCCTTGTCCGGCAATTTAGTATCGGCTTCCTTTTCCACTCGCTCAGCACCCGACAAAAAAGGTCCCGTTCGACTTTCCTCGGATGAAAGGCATTCCTTGACCGTACCCGCAAAGGTAAGCCGCCCGCCCGCCGTTCCGGCTCCGGGCCCGACCTCAACCAAGTGGTCGGTCTCCAGCAAGGTCTCAGGATCATGTTCCACGACCACAACGGTGTTTCCACGATCGCGAAGTCCCAAAAGAACATCCAGCAGACGGCGGTGATCAGTGGGATGCAACCCCACGCTGGGCTCGTCCAGGGCATAAGTCACCCCAACCAAACCCATACCCAGCTGCGTAGCCAAACGCGCCCTTTGCGCCTCCCCCCCACTCAATGATCGGTAAGGACGGTTCAAGTTGAGGTAGCCTAAACCAACCTCACAGAGAAAACGCAAACGTTGCTCAAGACCGGCAACGGCATCAGCAACGACGTCATATTCGCCCGAACCAAGGACTTTGTCCCTGACAAAACTCCAAGCTTCGCAAGCGGGAAGTTCAAGCAGGGAGTCAAACGTACCTCCCGCCAGCTTCACGTTTCTCGAATAGGAAGAAAGCCGCCGACCTTTGCAGTCTTGGCAAAGAGATCCTATTTGAAAAGCAAGCAGACGAGTACGCAAGCCATCGCTTGAGGTCGTAAGCATGGTTTGCTCCAGGTCGGCAAAAACTCCCCTGAACTCAACCTCCTCGGGTTTGGCCCTGCCTCCCTTCAATTTGAAGAAATATTTGCGTTTTTTATCTCCATATAGCAAAATATTATGAATTTTAGGAGGCAATTCGCCCCAAGGTTTCTTGGGATCAAACGGAACCTGCTCAGCCAATTGCCTTATAATGGCGTTGCGTTGAATTATCATTCGCCGAGAGCCGAGCCGCCATGGTTTTATGGCTCCCTTCCGCAGAGGTAGATTCGGATCCGGAATGACAAGATCCTCACGAAAACGAAGCACCTCTCCCAGTCCTCCACAGGTTGCGCAAGCCCCGCGTGGATGATTCCATGAAAAAAGAGCAGGCGTAAGAGCCGGATAACTTTTCCCACAGGTTTCGCAAGAATAGGATTGCGAGACCGAAATTTCGCTGAAATCCGACTCACCACCCTGAGAAACGAGGGCGAGCGCTCGATCGTCACCTTCCCGAAAGGCAAGCTCGAGAGAATCAGCCAAACGACTACGGATAGAGTCATCAATCACAAGGCGATCCACAACTAAATCAACCTCGATTTCTCTGCCGCGGGTTCCCGATGGTATTAAATCACGATCGTCAAGCCGCTTAACCTCGCCTGCAATGCGTACACGCTGGAATCCACGCCTCTCCAAACGCGGCAATTCCTCACGCAAAACGGAAGCTTTCGCCTTCATCCAAGGCGCAAGTAATACCACTCGACTAGCAGAGGCTTTTTTGATTATGAGGTTTACGCAATCGTCTAGGGAGCGACGAGTCACACGCCCACCGTCCAGGGGACAATGAGGGACGCCAATGGTAGCCCAAAGCAGGCGGGCGTAATCAGCCACCTCAGTGGCGGTGGCCACGGTACTGCGGTGTCCACCGCCACCTGCCGAAATCTGTTCAATGGAAATGACGGGCGTCAACCCCTCCACGTAATCAACGTCAGGCCGCCGCACCTTTTCCAGTGCATGACGGGCCTTGGCGGACAAGCTCTCGACGTATTTACGATGTCCTTCGGCGGCGAGCACGTCGAAGACGAGAGACGACTTCCCCGAACCACTTACTCCCGTAACGCCAATCAACTTACCTCGTGGAAGGTTGAGCGAAACGTCACGCAAGTTGTTTTCGCGAGCTCCCTTAACGATTATCGAGAAGCGGGGATTTTCAAGCGAAGGTTCGTTCACTACATTGCAAAAAGTTTATTTCATGGCTTTCGAAACGCCCTGAAAATCA
>CAZWTI010000028.1:0-2913 GCA_964637065.1 uncultured Puniceicoccaceae bacterium | reverse complement strand
TGGAAACAATATTTGATGTCATTAGGGATGGCATTCTAGTGCTCGATGGGGTTGGTTCCATCCAGTATGCGAACCTGCAGGGGCGAAGATTAATCGGGTTGAAGGAAAGTTCCGTCGGCAAGGTAAAGGTTGCTCGAGCGGCTCCGGAGATTGCACGTGCATTGGGATTCGACCGCAAAGATGGATTTCCTGAAGCGATGGTCGTCACCCGCGAACTTGGCATTTCCTATCCTGATTTTCGGTATGTCAGACTCTACGCAGTGCCCATCGAAGAGGAAGAGCAATTAGAAGATTGCAAAGGGAACCGAAGCCTTGCCGTTGTTCTTTCTGATATAACAGAGGACAAGGTTTCCACAGATGAATTGATAGAAAGTGAAAAAGTGGCCAGTATAATGAGCTTGGCCGCCGAAGTAGCCCACGAACTAGGCAATCCCCTTAATTCTATCAACATTCACCTTCAGTTGATGCGTAGGCGATTTAATGAAATGGAAGATGACGAAAAACTGGGCAAGTCCCTCCAGACATGCATCAAGGAAGTAGAGCGTCTCGATGGTGTTATCGCTCATTTTCTTGATGCATTACGCCCATCCGAACCTGACTTTCGCGAAATTAACCTTTTTGACCTTCTTGAGGATGCTTTGCGAGCCAGGGAGGAGGAATTGAAAGCTCGCAATATAGGCGTCCAAGTAGAAGCGGGGGCGAAAAATCACTTGGTTTTTGTCGACCCCGAACAAATAAAACAGGCGTTTTTCAATGTAATCGGCAATGCGATAGACGCTATGGGAAAGAACCCTCAATTGCACATTGTAACTCGTGGAGACGATGAAAACATTTATGTGCAGTTCGTTGACTCTGGCGTAGGCATTGCAAAAGAAGACTTGTCCAAGGTTTTCGAACCTTACTACACCACCAAGAAGCATGGTCACGGGATTGGAATGATGATCGTGTGTCGTATCATGCGAGATCATGGAGGTGACGTAGGCATCGACAGCAAGGCAGGGTCTGGTACCATAGTGACTCTTTGTTTGCCGAGAAAGGATCGCAGAATGCGATTATTGGAAGAGGGAGATAATTTAGACAAAATTAATTAAATAGACAGCCGATGCCTGCTACCGTTCTCATTGTTGATGACGAGCAACATACTCGAGAGGGTTTGGAACTTGCTCTTCAAGAAAAGTACGACGTCTATCTTGCTGATGGTGCCGAGGAGGCTTTCAACCTCATGGAAACAGAAGATTTTGATGTCGTACTTACTGATCTTCGCATGGTTGGAACTTCTGGCATGAGCGTCATTGACCACGCGATTCGTCTCTCGTGCAGTCCTGTCTGCATCATGATGACTGCCTATGGTGATGTCGATGTCGCAGTTGAAGCCATGAAGCGCGGAGCTTTTGACTTCCTTCCAAAGCCGTTGAATCTCGAAAAACTTGAAATACTCATCCGCAGGGCCCTCGATTCCAGTAAATTAGAAAAAGAGAACAAAGATCTTCACCAACGTCTTGATAAAAAATATAGTTTCGATGGAATCTTGGGTGAATCTGCAGCCTTGGAGGCAGTATTGGAGAAGGTCCGATTGGTTGCTCCCTCCAAGGCCTCTGTTCTCCTTCAGGGTGAAACTGGTACGGGAAAGGAGTTGATTGCTCAGGCGATTCATCAAAACAGTGATCGAGATCGTGGGCCTTTTGTTCCTGTACACTGTGCGGCCCTTCCGGCCAACCTTCTGGAAAGTGAATTGTTTGGACATGAAAAAGGCGCCTTTACTGGTGCTGTCGAACGGCGTATCGGTCGCTTCGAAGCAGCTGACAAGGGAACGCTCTTTCTTGATGAAATTGGGGAAATTGATTCTTCCACTCAAGTAAAGCTCCTTCGCTTTCTCGAATCCAAGGCAATCGAGCGTCTTGGCAGCATGAAACCGATTTCGCTCGATACTCGTCTTGTGTGCGCGACCAACCGCGATCTAGAAAAAATGGTTAAGAAAGGTGAGTTCCGCGACGATTTGTTCTATCGTCTCAATGTTGTAAGGATTAATTTACCCCCCCTTAGAGATCGTCCAGAGGACATACCCACCCTTTTGCAGCACTTCCTGTTTCAATTTTCCGAGGAAAACGGCTTCGAACAACCTATCCCAAATGAGAATGCATTGGATGTCCTGAGGGCCTACCTCTGGCCGGGCAATGTGCGGGAACTTAGGAATTTTTGTGAAAACATGGTTGTTCTAAAACGTGGCAAGGAGATTACGGAATACGATCTTGAACCTCGTTTTTCAAATTCCTCGGCCTTCCCAACCGACGAACTCCCGCCGAGTGATGTTCTTTCCGTCGAGGAGAACGAAAAGCGTTTACTTCGCAATGCATTGGTTCGTTCTGGAGGCAATCGTACCAAAGCCGCAGAGCTCATGGGGATTAGCCGTCGCACGCTGCACAGAAAACTTGGGCGATGGCCAGAGCTTGACGTGCGAGAACCTAAGGTCGAACCATCGGGCTAATCGCCGATGAATCTGGCTGCCCGGGCTGGATTCGAACCAGCGACCAAGTGATTAACAGTCACCTGCTCTGCCACTGAGCTACCGGGCAATTTTGGCCAAATTACATATAAAAGCGATTTCGAGGATTTGTGTCAACTTCCCCCTTAACTCCATTTTGTCCGAACCTTCAAGGAACGCACTTGCCGGTTTTACCTTAACTCACAGGTTGTAGATACCTACCAAATCAGTTTGTGAGCCATCCATCATCCAGTCTGACAAGGCCTTCCACGGTTTGCGGCGCACTATGGGCTCATCAGTAGATATAGGTCGTCGAGCATTTCTTTCTGCGGGGGCAAGCGCTTTTGCCTTATCAGGTTGTAACAAACGTTGGGAGGAGCCTCATCTAGAAAAAACTTCCCCGGCTCAGGCTTGGGTGTCTCGTTATGTCG
>CAZWTI010000027.1:0-7861 GCA_964637065.1 uncultured Puniceicoccaceae bacterium | reverse complement strand
TCCGTTGTCCCTGCCATCGGCAAAAAGAGTGTGCGTTTTGGCAGACTCTAGACTCAGTATATCAAGGACCCGCCGAAAGTACTTTACGTTGCTCTCTAGAGAAATCTGGTTTCCGCTCGGTGAGTAACCACCTCCAGCGATAAGAATCCGGAGACCACCCGAATCTTCGGGCCTTTCGGCTGCCTCTTTATCTTCGTCCTTCTTAACGACTTTTTCGGGAGGCGCCACCTTTTCGACAGGTTCACCGTCAGGAGGACATGCCGGTGCGGGAAAAACAAAGGTCGCTGCTGCCACGATCAGAGAAAAGCTTGAGAACTTCATGCTTTCATCCCAACCCGAACTCTTCTCCAATGCAAAAGAAAAGAGACAAGAAAATGAATCAGTTGCCGAGCAATCTTGCTGATTCTTGTGAATCCCAAACCACTCTGAGCAACTAGTCCTCGTTTGCCAATTTGGAGATGGAGGTGAGAAGACTCATGAAGGCAACAAAGTCGAATTCATTGCGTTGTTCGATCGGCAATTTCGGCCATCCAGGAGCATTCTTTAGAAGTGACCGAGGACCGTAGCGAATGGAGTGAACGTTCAAGTCACCATAACGGAAATTACGAAGTTCTCCCGCTGGAGAAATTCCCAGTGAAAGGGTGTCTCCTCCGGGGTCATCGGAATCGACGAAGCGGACGGTATGTCGCGTGAGGCCTTCCACTGAGGTTGGTGGGGGGAGCCAAGCACCCGACGATGTCAATGTGTATCGCAAGAGACCGCCAAGTCCGGCAGGTGTCGCCAAGTAGGGGTTGTCGAGCAGACGTTCACCTTGATGGGCCGCTTGCTGGACCGATGCGCCCATTTCCGCTCCGAAGTTGAAGGAGAAGGTTCCATCCTCAGGATCTCGTTTAAGGGAAATGTTGGGGATGGGCACGGCTCCCGCTGCCGCGAAGCGTAGGATTTTGTCCTGTCCTTGAGAATATAGGGCGGAGGAATTGGCCTCGGTTCGGTACGCGAGGATGAGTGTGTCACCGCGATGGAACTGTACCTCCAGAGCATTGACGGCGGCGGAAAGCCCGAGGTATAACTTGTTGGAGATGGCTGGTTGCTGGTCTGTTGTCGATGGTGTATAGGTGGCTTCCACTCGTATGGCCTCGACTTCCTTGGAAAAGGTTCCGACGGCTCTGAGGATGGTCTTGATCAGAGCGCCTCGGCGACTTTCGGCGTGCTTCAAACCTTCGTCCAAGGATTGGGCTGCCTTGGCCCAGGGGTCGGACCCTCGGACGGAGGCGAGAACTTTCTGGGCTTCTCCTGGACGATCGAGAGCGAGGAGGGCCTTTGCCTTCCAGAACATAAGTCTTGGTTTCTGCTCTCGCTCTTTCGGCAAGGCCTCTAAGTGGAGGATCCCTTCGGCTGGCTTCTTGTTCGAGCTGAATATGGCTCGCTTGGCCAACAGTTCCAGTACTCCGGGAATTTTGAGCTGCTTGTCTTCGAGACGAGAAAGGTAGAAGCTCTCGGCAAAACGGGCGTCTGAATTGTCGATCAGATGTACGGCTAAAAGCTTCTCCATTTTACTTTTGCCTGACAAGACGGTGGCAACGACTTGTCCGAGAGGTTCATCGTCTTGCTCAAGTTTTCGCAGTGGTTCGAACGCAGCCTTTCTCAAGTCGGGAACGCCGGCAGCCTCGGCGAGTAGAAGCAAGCGGAGACGGAAGGCGTTGTCATCGAGGAATCCGGATCCGACTCGGCGGACGGCAGTCAGCACACAACGGCAAAATCGCGAGGGGAAGTCGGAATCCCTCTCGTCCACGTGATTGGCCTCCTCCATCAGTACTCCTCGCAGAGCCTTTGGGTCGACACCGATTGAGGTAAGCAGATGGCTAGCCTGCAGGCTATTGACGTAACGGAATAGGAGAAAGCGTCGGGCTTCCTCGGAGATTTTGTTTTGTCCTGTCACCTTGGCGACCATGAGCAGGTCCTGCGCAAGCCTGGGGGCGTAGGGATTCTGCGGGTTTTTCATGAGAAAATCCTGTGCGTCCTTCAGGTAAGCGGAAACTCGCCCGGCGGGCAGGTAGTCCTCAGTCATCGGGATGGAAACCTCTACTGCCGACAAGTTGCCAAAGGCCAAGATCGCGAATGCGATAGGAAAGAGGAATCGTGCTTTCAAGATAGAGTCTGGTTCGAGGTATTTTTTTTCATACGGATGCTTCAGGCATCATGCGAACTCATTTTGCTCTTGCTTGCAACCTCTTCAAAAATTCTCCGGGTCTGAGGATAGGCACGGCGGATTCTTCCGCGAGGTCGAGGAGGTGATGGTCGTTCCCGATCAGGGCGTCGACTTTTCCGGCAATCGCCGTGGCAAGCACCTTTGCGTCATCCGGGTCGGCGGGCACCTTGATGCCCATTTCGCGCGCGTCGCATTCAACTACCTCCGCCGTTTCCACCAAGTGCTGTAAGGATTTCAGGTATTTCGATTTTCTCGCAGCTCGCTTCAGAATGAATTCGTATTCCCTTCTCAGGGCGGGGCTGCTCACCGCCCGCAAGTGTTTTCCCTCGAGACATGCTTCCGTGATTTGGCGACTAGCCGAGCCTGCATTCCAAGCCGCAGCAATTAAAACGTTCGTGTCGAGGACTACCCGTTTTGCAGACCGTTTCCCGGCGAAACGTCTGAGGATTCGGGAAATGCCTTTCAGCATAACCTGCCCGGTACGAGCTAAAGCGCCCTTATCCCTGCAGCCAGCGTTTCCAAGGTGCGATCGATTTCCTCGTCCCCATGGGCTGCGCTCAGGAAGCAGGTCTCGAAAGGCGATGGCGGTAGGTATGTGCCCGCCTCCAGCGCGTGGTGGAAAAGATTCTTGAAACGTTGCGAGTCGGAGGCGAGGACTTGTTCGAAGTTGCCCACTGGCTCCTCCGCGAAGAACAGGCAGAACATGGAACCTACCTGAGGCACCTGCAGGGGAAGCCCAATTTCGGACGCGGTTTCCCGCAGGCCGTTTGCCAGTTTTTCGCCCAGCTCGGCAAGGCGAGGGTAGGGGTCCTCTTCCTCCAACAACCTGAGCGAGGCCAATCCCGCAGCCATTGCAAGCGGATTGCCGCTTAGGGTGCCTGCTTGATAGACGGGACCCTCGGGAGCCAAGTGGTCCATCACGTCTGCCCTGCCGCCGAAGGCTCCCACGGGAAGTCCCCCGCCTATGATCTTGCCCATTGCGGTCAGGTCTGGGATTACGCCCTCTCTTTCCTGTACTCCACCAAGAGCGACTCGAAAGCCCGTCATTACCTCGTCGAAGATCAGCAAGGCCTCATTCTCTTCGCAGATTGTCCTTAGGAAGTTGAGGTATGCGTCGTTCGGAAAGATCAAGCCGCAGTTGGCGGGATAGGGCTCCAGGATTATCGCAGCAATTTCTTCTCCAGCCTGTTCGAAGGCGGATCGCACGGCCTCTTCGTCGTTGAAAGGCAAGACGATGGTCTCGCGGGCGAAGCTTTCCGGTATTCCCGCGCTGTCCGGGTTGCCGAAGGTGAGGGCTCCTGACCCCGCCTTGACCAGCAGGCTGTCCACGTGACCGTGGTAGCAGCCCGCGAACTTGATCACCTTTGACCTTCCCGTGAAACCGCGGGCGAGGCGGATCGCCGACATGGTGGCCTCGGTACCGCTGTTGCAAACCCGCACCTTCTCCACCGAGGGAACCAACTTTACGATTTGCTCGGCCATCTCCACTTCAGCCGGGCCCGGTGTGCCGAAACTCGTCCCGTTGGCCAAGGCCTTCTCGACGGCTTCACGGATGGCGGGATGGTCGTGACCATGGATGGCGGGTCCCCAGGTGCAGACATAGTCGATCAGTTCGCGATCGTCCGCGGTCGTCAGCCTGCAACCGCTTGCCTTCTTGGTGAAGAATGGCGCGCAGCCCACGGATCGAAAGGCGCGAACGGGAGAATTCACCCCGCCGGGAATCAATTTCTTTGCGCGTTCGAAGAGTTCGGTGGAATTGTTCATGATCGAAAAATTGATAAGCTCTCAGCCGGTATACTTCTGGACGATGGGAATCCTGCGGCCGACTCCGAAGGCAAGCGGCGTTGTCTTTAATCCCGGAGCGGCCTGCTTCCTCTTGTACTCGTTGCGGTCCACCTAGCGGATAACGTTCTTCACCACCTCTTGATCGAACCCCGCTTCCACAATCTCGCCGGCTGATTCGCCACGTTCCACGTATCGCTCCAGGATGGTGTCCAGCACCTCGTACTCGGGCAAGGAGTCGCTGTCCTTCTGATCCGGTCGCAGCTCGGCCGAGGGCGGTTTGGTAAGGGTGGACTCGGGTATCACCTCACCTTCGCTGTTGAGATGCCTGGCGAGGGCGAAGACCTGGGTCTTTGGCACGTCTGATATCACGGCCAGTCCACCGCACATGTCGCCGTAGAGGGTGCAGTAGCCAACCGCCAGCTCGCTCTTGTTGCCCGTCGTCAGCAGTAGCGAGCCCAGCTTGTTGGAAACCGCCATGAGCAGCAGGGCGCGCGCCCGAGCCTGCAGGTTTTCCTCGGTCACGTCGGCGGGACGATCCCCGAAAAGCGGCTTCAATTCCTCCGTGGCGGCATCCACGATCGATTGGATCGCGAGGCTCTCGTAATCGATGCCCAGATTGGCAGCCAGCTCAGCGGCGTCGTCTCGGCTGTGTTGGCTGGAGATGGCCGAGGGCAGGCTGATCCCTATAACGTTTTCGGGTCCCAGCGCCTGCGCCGCCAAGGCAGCCGTGACTGCGGAGTCGATACCCCCGCTCAAGCCGACCAATCCTTTCGTGAACCCACTCTTGTGGGCGTAGTCCCGCAAACCCATGACCAGCGCCTTTCGCAGGTTCTCCAACGAGTCCTCCGTCGTTTCCTCGATGGCCTCCTCTGAAAGGTCCGCTACCCGAATCGCCTCCTCGAACGCCGGTAGTCGAGCCATTGGCTCACCCTTCGCGTTCATGGCCAGCGACCCACCGTCGAAGACAAGCTCGTCATTCCCACCCGTAACGTTCAGGTACACGATTGGGCAGCCGCACTTGGCGGCCACCTTGGTCAAGAGTTCCCGTCTTTGGGCCCGCTTGCCACGGTGCCACGGGCTGGCTGAAAGGTTCAACAGAAGGTCTGGAGCCGCTGCGGTCACCTCGTTCAGGGGGTCGTGGTCGTAGAGGTCGCCGTCCACGTTCCAAACGTCCTCGCAGATCGTCACGGCCAACTTCTTTCCCTTGTGCTCCACGATCAGGCACTCTTCGCCGGGCTCGAAGTAGCGGGCCGCGGCGAACACGTCGTAGGTGGGCAGCAGGCGCTTGTGGGCAACTTCCCGTACCTCGCCTTCCGCACACCATGCCGCCGCGTTGTGGAAGGGGCGCCCCGTCTCCTTCGCCGATCTCTCCACGAACCCGATCAGCGCCGGGGTCGGGCCCGTTTGAGCCGCAAACCTATCCAGTGTCTCGTTCAGGTCGCTCACGAACCGCGTCTTCAGCAGCAAGTCCCTCGGCGGGTATCCGCATAGGAACATCTCCGGGTAGACGACCACGTCCACGCCTTGCCCGATCAGTTGTTCGTAGGCGTCGACGGCCAGGGCGAGGTTGCCGTCCAGGTCGCCCACCGTCGGGTTCAACTGGGCGCAGCCTATCCGCATCTCGTTGCAATCCTCGGGGAATCGTTCATTTAGTCGTTATTATACAAATCGTGAGCACCCAAAAGGCGAACCCAAAGGCAAACGCAACGTTCATTCTAGCGTCAGGCTCTCCCCGGCGGCGAGAGTTGCTGCTCGAGCTCGTCGATGATTTCGACGTCGTCACCACCGAGACCGAGGAACTGGATGATCACCTTGAGGGACCGGAGGCCCTCGTCATGGAAAACGCCCGCCGCAAGGCTCGGCCAGTGGCTCGATTCCGGACGGGTGCCTGGGTGCTGGGTGCGGATACCGTGGTATCCATAGGGCCCCGAGTCCTCGGCAAGCCTGCCGACATCGACGAGGCCGCTTCCATGCTGCGCCTGCTTTCCGGCAGGACGCACCGGGTTCGCACCGGGGTCTGCCTTGCCCATCGTGATTCCGGTTACGAGGAAGCCAGGGTGGTCACCAGCAAGGTCACCTTCCGTAAACTAACCGCCGCCGTCATCGAGGCCTACTTTGCCGAGGTGGATCCTCTGGACAAGGCGGGTGCCTACGCCATCCAGATTCGCGGCGACCTTATCATCGAGGGCTTTTCCGGTTCCCGTTCAAACATTATCGGCCTTCCGCTCGAGATGCTCGAAGACTGGCTCCGCGAACTAGAGGTTCTGTGATTCTTCCTCCCCCTGTCGATTCGTAATTCCTTTGCTCATGATCAAGGCGCTTTTTTCCCCGAATGCCACCTTCTAGACCACCGACAGGGTTCTTCCCTCGCCCGCCCGGGCCTTATTTCAATCGCCCGCTTGCGCGAACCGTTTGCTCCGAATTACCCTTTTAATCGGAAGAAAATCCCTCGAATTGCAGGTCATGATATGCTTGCCTCCGCCCTATTTCCACGACTACGCCTCGGGAACCTGGTCCATTCTGGACGAATAAGCCTTTCCCTTCGCCCCGGGCTTAACCGAGGCGGCAAGCGTCATAGGGTCGGGGAGATGCCATACTCTTATGATGATTGTTGTGGCGCTAGTGAGGTGTAGTGGAAATAAACATTAGGTGATCAAGGCGTCGCATTAACGAGTGAACGACAAATGACCAGCTGCGGTTTAAATTTCGACAATACTTACGTCGACCTGCCTGAAGTGTTTTATTCCAAGCTTTCGCCGGAGCCGGTGCCCAAGCCGGAAGTGGCAATTCTCAACGAGCCGCTGGCCGTTGAAATGGGTTTGGATTTTTCCGGCCTGAGCCCGGAATCACTGGCGCAGCTGTTTGGCGGCAACGTTGTCCCGGATGGGGCCGAACCTCTTGCCCAGGCCTATGCGGGACATCAATTTGGCCACTTCACCATGTTGGGCGACGGGCGCGCCATCGTGTTGGGCGAACACGTCACCGCTTCGGGGGAGCGCCTGGACGTTCAATTCAAGGGCTCGGGACCTACTCCTTATTCGCGCGGAGGGGACGGACGCGCAGCGCTGGGGCCCATGCTGCGGGAATATATCATCAGCGAAGCCATGCGCTCGCTGAACGTTCCCACAACCCGAAGTCTTGGGGTGGCGACGAATGGTGAGAAGGTGCGTCGCGAAACCGATTTGCCGGGAGCGATCCTTACGCGCGTCGCCGCATCGCACATTCGCGTAGGCACCTTTCAATATGCCGCATTGCAGCGGGACAAGGGGATTATGCAAACCCTCGTCGACTACACCATCGAACGGCACTATCCGTGGATTAAGGATAAAGAAAACAAGGCCCTCTCGCTGCTTGAGGCAGTGATTGAGAAACAGGCTGACCTGATTACCCACTGGATGCGCGTGGGCTTTATTCACGGCGTAATGAACACGGACAACATGACGTTGTGCGGGGAAACGATTGATTACGGTCCCTGCGCTTTCATGGATTTCTTCGACCCCGGAACCGTGTTTAGCTCCATCGACCGCATGGGGCGCTACGCCTATGCCAACCAGCCTACCATAGCTCAATGGAATCTGGCTCGTCTTGCCGAGACCTTGCTGCCCCTCTTTGATGACGAGATCGACAAGGCGACGACCATGGCGGAAGAAGCCGTGAACGGTTTTGGCCCGCTGTATAAGGATAAATGGCTCTCCATGATGTGTTCCAAACTTGGCCTCCCCGGTTCGCGCGCGGAGGATGAAAATCTAATTGCCCGCCTGCTTGACTGGATGGAGGGAGCAGACGCTGACTACACCAACACCTTTCGAGACTTGTCGGAGGAAGAACCGCCGCAAGGTGAGCTCTACGAAGACCAAACCTTCAAGG
>CAZWTI010000026.1:0-10123 GCA_964637065.1 uncultured Puniceicoccaceae bacterium | reverse complement strand
CTTATCGAGTTGTTCCAAGATGACGTGGCATTCCCCCAAAAGGTAGGCTGCCCTCGTCTTCCATTCGGGAATTGCCTCAAGAGGCCCAACCTTCGCCAGGGAGTCAGCCGCCTCCTTGATCTTCCCTGTTTGATAAAAGGCGTAGCCGCGCTGGTACAAACCGCGGGCGGCCTGATCGGGGGAAAGTTTGACGAGGGCTAGCTTGGCAGTCCATTCAATCACCACAGCCCATTCCGACTTATCGAACGACAGATCGCATATCTTGGCTAGGGCAGCCGTCTTGAAACTTGGATTCTTGAGGTGTTTCTGTTGTTCGATGAAAAGCTTCCTCGCCTCGTCTTTCTGCCCCGTGTTCAACATGCATTGCCCCTGCAGCATGATCAATCGCTCGCGATTGATCGACTTGTCCAAGGCAGGCTTGGCCAACAGAGCGGAAAAATGCGGTATGGCCTTGGGATATAGCTTCAGCGCATAAAGACTAAGCGCCAAGCCCCTGCGGGCCAGATCTGCCTTGGGATGGGAAGCGTTCTTCTGGAGAAAGCCTTGAAATTGGGCGACGGCGACTGGATAGAGCTTCCGATTATAAGCCGCATTAGCGATAAAATAAGGTTCGAGAACAGGATCGTCAGCAGCTTCGGCCCGACTCTGAACACCGATGATGAATGCCAAAACCAGCGAAAAGGAAAAAGATGCCTTGGAAACTTGGAAATCCATATTAAGTGATTTAGCTAATCCATCCTCCAATATGATTCAAGCCATCATAAGCTTTAGTCTGATAAAACTTGAGTGAGGGAAGCATTGAAGTGAAGGCTTGGATTGTGAGGTTTTGGGGCATAGTGTCGAGCAAAAGAGAAACGGTAGACTTGAGGGTGTCAACCTAGCGGTATCGTCATGAAATCGTCCAGTCGGGCTTGGTCGATGAATTGTTTTCTCGGAATGCGCGCAACTTTTCGAAACATCCGATTACGACAGGCTGCCCCCCTGTGAAATCGAAGCAAGGCTCGACGGTCGCGATCAAGAAGTTCCCTCAAAAAAGAATCCTTGCAACGAGAGATTATCTCGCCGGACTTTCCGGCAAGACGATACGGCAGGGCTGCGGAATCGACCACCCAAAACTCAGCCAGTTTTCGAGCCACACGGCCGGCATCCCGACCAAAAACGCCCTTGAGATTGAGCTCGAATCGTCCAGGAGGCGGTCCCATCCGACCATCCGCAAGGCAAGCCACGCAAAGTGGAGTTCGGGAAAAGTCGCCACCAAACCAAGCGGAGGAGGGCCCATAGCGCACGCATTGCGACCCTACTCCTAAAAGCTCCATGCACTCGAGGGACTTCCCAGTCATCAACCTCTGCAGAAGAATGAGTCCACTGGAGGATCGGCCGATCCGAAGAACCTGATGATCCAACGAACAAATTGGTCTCCGGATGCACGTTGATCGAATTGAATCTCGGACGGTGCAAACGGATCCACTCGTTTTCCAGCCTGCGGGCAGCAGGCAAGTCGGAACTGGTCGCGTAGGTCGCGCTATCGACCTTTGCCACAAGGCGCACAACTTTGCGGGAAGCCTTGTCAGGCTTGACGTACCTGTAGGACGACAATCTTTGACAAAGGTTGCAGGAGGAGCCGGCGTAAAGCACGACACCATCCTTATCTAGGAAAAGATAGGCTCCCGGCGAGCTCGGCGACGTCGAGAAGAACTCCCTGCCCAACTTCTCCACAAGCGGATTAATGCTAGGAAAGAACAACAATTGTCCCCGTGTTCCCACCATCAAAACCAACAATGCCCCTTCCAATATCGTTCTTCAATAGTCGTCAAAAATCGATTTAGTTTTGCCACCCAACCTCGAAGTCCTAGCCTACTTCAAAATTCGGAAATATCCCATGATTAAGACAACCATCCAAATCGTATCAATCTGCCACGTCCTCCTCTCCCAAGGTCTAGGGGCAGAACACCGTCACAGTCTGCATTGCCGGCACTGGGTCCAGCTTGCGGGAGAGGTCAACACAACCATCCAACGGTATGCGCCCGAGAGACAGGTAGACATCCTCCACTTCGCTCTCGACGTAACTCCCGACTTCCCCAATCGCCGCGTGACGGGCTCTGCTACCTTCACCTTCAAGACGATGCTGAAACCACTGAAGCAGCTCAGGCTTGACGCAGTCGATCTCGAGGTGAGCGAGATCACTGCCGGACCGAAGATCGCCTCATGGCAAAACACCGACCAAGCGTTGCTCATCAATTTTTCCAAGCCGATTCCACCAATGAGACAGGTCAAGCTGACGGTTACTTACGAAGCCGAGCCAGTCAAGGGTCTCTATTTCCGTACGCCCGAGCTAGGCTACAAGAAAAGCGACACCCACATATGGACGCAGGGGGAAACCATCGAGGCGCGTCACTGGTTCCCGTGCTTCGACGCTACAAACGAGTTCTTCACCTCATCCATGACCTGCAGAGTGCCGAAGGACATGGTCGTGCTATCCAACGGAAAGAAGACTGCCGAAAGGATCGATCCGGAGAGCGGTCTCAAGATCGTCACCTGGTTGCAAGAAAAGCCCCATGTGAACTATCTCATCTCACTCGTTGCGGGACACTTCAAGCGCCTTCAGGAAAAGCACGGCGAGCTTTCGATGTCATTCTGGACTACTCCCTCCGACTTTCCGGAAGCGGCCAATTCGTTTCGCGAAACAAAGCAGTGCATGGAATATTTCGAAAAGGAGATTGGCGTGCCCTACCCCTGGGCCAAATACGATCAGGTTTGCGTACAGGACTTCAATTGGGGCGGCATGGAAAACACCAGCCTGACCACGCTCAATGCCGCCACACTCTTCAGTCTGGAAACTGGGAAAATTCGTTCCAGTCAAGGCTTGGTTGCCCATGAGTTGGCTCACCAGTGGTTCGGCGACCTCGTGACCTGCAAGGATTGGAGTCACATCTGGCTAAACGAGGGTTTCGCCACATACTACACCCACCTGTTCGCGGGGCACAAGGACGGGCAAGACTCAATGCTGTATGGCTTGTACCGCGACCTGAAGGGCATCACGGGCCGCTCGAACGACGTCGTCCCCATGGTCAATCGAAAGTACGACAGACCTTCCGACATGTTTCGCAAATACGGCTACATGTCATATTCCAAAGGCAGCTGGGTACTGCATATGCTTCGCTCGCAATTGGAACCCGGTCTCTTTCGCAAGGCAGTGAAAAGCTATCTCGAAAACCATCGACACGGAAACGTGGTAACGGAAAACCTTCGCGCCGCCATAGAGAAAGCTTCGGGAAATTCCTTCGATCGTTTCTTTGACCAATACGTATTCCACGCACATCACCCCGAGTTCAAGATCGACTATTCTTGGGACGAACGGGCCAAGCTTGCGAAGATTAGCGTAAAACAGGAGCAAAAGGTGGACGAAAACGTGATGCTCTTCGAACTCGATCTCCCGATTCGCTTTCGGGTCGGCAAGCAAACGATCAACCGCTCCATACCCGTGAGCAAGCAATCGGAAGACTTTTACTTTTCACTGCCGGCGGCGCCCCAAGTCGTTCGGATCGACCCGGAACTCACCTGGCTGTCGAAGACCACCTTCGCCCCCCCGATCGCCATGCTGCACGAGCAGTTAAATGACGGAACGGACATGATCGGTCGCCTCCTCGCAGTCGAGATTCTCGGCAAACGCAAGGACAAGACGACTGTCGAGAAGCTGAAGAAAGTCCTCAACAAGGACCCTTTCCACGGTGTTAGGATTAGCGCCTCGAGAGCCCTTAGAAGCATCGATTCAGAAGCAGCTTTTGATGCCCTCGCATCCTCGCTCAAGCAACCCGATGCCCGCGTGCGCCGTCAAGTGACAACCGACGTCGGAAGCTTTTACAAGCCCGCAGCCTTGGTTGCCCTAAAAAAATCCCTCACCGACGAAAAAAATCCTGCTGTTCGTGCCTCCGCCATCAGGGCTATCGCTGGATTCGGCGACCCCGAGGCCGCAGGACTCGTTCGCAAGGCCCTTGCCTCAACCTCCTTTCGCCACCAACTGGCCGATGCAGCCGTGCAAGCCATCCGCAAGCAGGACGATCCCGCCGAGATCGAGCTTCTGTTGGGAACACTGCGGAAGGATGCTGCAAAATTCACTTCCCGAGGTCACGGTTCGGCGCTGAGGGCCTTGGCATACCTTGCCAGAAACGAGGAAGACAAGTCCGGCGTCCGCAGATTCCTCATCGGTCGATCCTCACACCCCAATCCACGGGTTATTCAAGCCGCCATCGAGGCACTAGGGCAATTGGGAGACCCGAAGTCCATCGCGACCTTGGAGAAATTTGCCTCGGGTCGAGAGGGATCTCCGGAACGGAAGAAGGCGCAAGCTTCAATCGAGAAGCTGCGAACAACCCGTAAACCTGTCGACGATTTCAAGAATCTTCGCAAGGAGGTCACCGATCTCAAGAAGGCCAACGAAGACCTGCTCAAGCAATTTGAAGATCTCAAGAAACGCATCGATGCCTCATTAAATACGGAGGAAAACAAGACCCCGATTGACTAACCTTTGTTCCGTCTCGGAAAATTTCAAAGGAAATAGAATCCTTCGTTTTCAAAACGCACGAAGGATCAGGCCAGAATCTCCTTTACCACTCTGGCCTCGAAAACGCTGGTCAGACGTTCGTCCAAGCCGTTCCTGTTGTAAACGAGTTTGTGATGGTCGAGGCCAAGACAATCAAGGATTGTCGCATGCCAGTCGGGAATGCTCACGCGACCCTCAACGGCCTTCAACCCTATATCGTCCGTTCGTCCGTGCGCAACTCCGCCTTTCGTACCTCCACCTGCCATCCAAGTGGTCATTGCGTTCTTGTTGTGGTCTCGGCCTGCCTTGTCGGCATTCTTGTCCTTGGGAAGTTGAGCGATGGGAAGACGACCAAACTCTCCACCCCAGACGACCAAGGTTTGGTCGAGCAAACCGCGCCGCCCGAGATCCTTCAGCAAGGCCGCCACAGGCTGGTCGGTCTTCTCGCAACAACCACGCAAATTCTTCTTTAGCTCATTGTGGTTGTCCCAAATCTGGAAGTCGATGAATATCTGGACGAATCGCACGCCTCGTTCGACCAAACGTCGTGCAACAAGACAGCGCCGACCATAACTATCCGTAGCCTTGCCGCCTATCCCGTACATTTCCTTGGTGGCGGCACTCTCCTGATCAATATCGAGGGCATCACTCGCCTCAAGCTGCATGCGAGCGGCCAACTCGTAGGTCGCCATGCGCGCATTAAGCGAGGGGTTCCCCGGTCGACTCGCCCTGTGCCGCGCGTTGAGCTTGGCGATCAAGTCGCGCTCCAGAGACTCGATGGCAGATGGCTGATTGAATGCGGGCTTGAGGTTCAGCACAGGGGCGCCCCTTGCTCGAAAGCGAGTTCCTTGGTGCTCCGGGGGCAAGAACCCGGCCTGCCAGTTCTGTGTGCCGTTCACGGGAAGTTTCCCTGGATCCTCAAGCACGACGTAGGCGGGCAGGTTCCGGTTCTCGGAGCCAAGCCCATAGCTCACCCAAGCCCCCAGGGTGGGCAAGCCGGGCTGCATTCGTCCCGAATGGGCGATAAAAAGGGCGGGTTCGTGCGTCAGGTTGGTCGTGTACATAGACCTGATGAAGGCGATGTCGTCCACGCACTCGGCAAGATGGGGCATTACCTCGGAAACCGTCATCCCGCATTGACCATGTCTGGCAAACTTGAAGGGCGACTTCATGATCGAACCGGCCGCCTGCGGATTTTCCACCTCTCCCGCAATTTCGTTGAAATACGATTTGCCGTGTAGACGGTCCAGTTCCGGTTTGGGATCGAACAGGTCCATCTGGCTCGGTCCCCCATTCATGAAAAGGTGAACGACCGACTTGGCCTTTGGTGCCGACTGAACGTCCTTGGAAGAAAGAGCGAATCCATCATTCTCCAACAAGGAAAGCAGAGCGCCCCCCATGATTCCTCCGGTTGCAGTCCGGAAGAATTCGCGACGCGAAGTGGAAAACTTAACCATTGTCTAATCTACGTAGTGAAACTCCGATGCGTTGAACAAGACCCGGCAATAGTTAGTGAGGGCATGCCTGCGAAGCATTTTCTCGGAACCCTTTCCGGCAAGCTCGACTTTCCATCTAGTCTTAAGCTTTTTCAGAAATTTTTTAACTAATTCAAGCTCGTCCATCGACGCGGAACGAGAAAAGGCAAGCCAATGGGCTCGAGCCAATTGAGCGTCGAGACCGGACCTCTCGTTCATGAGGCGCTCGGCAAAATGACCGGCAATTTGATGAACGGTAGCGTCGTTGAGCAAATGCAAGGCCTGAGGGACGACTGTGGACTGCGGTCGATCCGTGCAGTTGGGTTCCATTCGCGGCAAGTCGAAGGTTGCAAAAATGGTGGGTATCTGGGTGCGACGCAGTTGGACGTAAAGCGAACGACGCCATCCGTCGGGACCTCGTGGAATGCTTACCAAGCCGTCCTTGTGACTCTTGATCGGATCGGGTTTGCCGCCACGCCCCTTCTCATTCAATTGGTTGGAAACGAAGAGCATGGAGTCCCGCAGTGCCTCCGCATCAAGCTTCTGCAAGGGCATGCGGGAAAAGAGCTCGTTCTCAGGATCAAGTTTTCGAAACCTTTCGCTGACGACGCCCGACTGCTTGTAGGCGACGGAATTCATAATCAATCTATGCATCGCCTTAAGGCTCCATTCCCGTCGTGGAAACTCAGTCGCCAGCCAGTCAAGCAGCTCCGGGTGAGAGGGTCGCGCTCCTGCCTTCCCAAAATTGTCCAAGGTGCTGACGATGCCCCTGCCGAAATGGTGCTTCCAGATGCGATTCACCATCACACGTGCAGTCAGTGGATGATCCGATCGGGTAATCCATTTGGCGAAGGCGAGACGCCGACCCGTCTTTCGGGACCCTTTCCATGGGGGGACGGGCGAATAAGCATGACCATCGCCATTCAAGACCTTCGGCGTGCCCGGATCAACCAAAGCTCCGGGGCGGAGATAATCGCCACGAACCAAGGCATACTGTGGAGAAGGCACCCCCCTGTCCCACAAGGCGCGAATCATCGGTTCGGATTTTCGCTTGGCTTCCAGTTTCTGGATGGCGTCCTTGTTTTTTCCCTCCCCATCGTCGGACTTCAGTTTTTCGATTGATCGATCAATCCGCTCCTTCTCGACCACCCACTTCGAGTGTTCACCCGGCATTGGGAGGAGACGGGTGGGCCAAGGGACGTCATAGGAATCACCACCCTTGCCATCACGTGGGCGCATCCAGTCGTGCTCGTCGTAAGCTCCCCTGAATACGGCCAGCAAACGATAGTAATCCTGTTGGGGAATCGGGTCTAGCTTGTGGTCGTGGCACTTGGCGCATTTCATCGTCAGTCCCATTACCGAACCGCTCAAAACTTCCATTTCTCGATCAATCACCTCAATCCGGTCGGGCACGAAAGAAGTGATGTTGGCGAAAGTGTAGTCCATACCCATGCGAAGAAAGCCGGTTGCAATGAGATTGTTCGCGAGTTCGGAATCGGAAATCGTACCGGGTTGGGCCAATTCGTCGCCCGCAAGTTGCTCCATTAGGAAACGATCATAAGGCTTGTCGTCATTCATGGACCCCACGACGTAATCGCGATATCGCCAGACGTGGTCTCGAACCGGATCGGAGTTCTGCCCTCCATCGGAATCCGAGTAGCCCGCGAGATCCAGCCAGTAGCGTCCCCACCGTTCTCCATAGCGTGGAGAGGCAAGCAAGCGGTTCACTAGATTCGCGTAAGCTTCCTTTGAGTCGTCCTTGAGGAAAGCCTTCACCTCCTCTGGAGTTGGCGGCAAGCCGGTCAGGCCAAAGGTCGCTCGTCGAATCAAGGTCTGCCTTTCCGCCTCCTTTGCAAAATCGAGCCCCTTTGACTTCAACTTCCTCAGGAGGAACGCATCAATGGGATTGCGCAACTCCTCCGAAAACCCGATCGACTCGGGTGGTTCGGGCCTAACGGGCGACTTGAACGCCCAGAACTCCTTGTCGCTCGAATCTAATGCAAAGGGAGCTGATCTAGGTGGTTCCGCAATTGGAGCCCCCAGCTCAATCCATCTGGTTAACTTGTCCACCTCGCGTTCCGTCATAGGCTTTACGCTTGCAGCCACAACCCTGCGACGGGGCGGCATCTCACCATCATGAATCTTCTTCAAGATAAGGCTATCATCCGGGTTCCCCGGAACCATCGCAGGTCCTGACTTCCCCCCACGCAGAATGCTATGCCGAGTGCGAAGGTCGAGATCGGCCTCCTGTTTGCGAACACCGTGGCATACCGTGCAGCGAAGAGTCAGTACAGGCAGCACGTCATGTTGCGTAACCGCAGGAGAGTCGGCAGCATATAAGGGCGAATGCTGCAACCAAGCCTCAGCAAAAACAATCATGGCCGATGTCCAACTAAACGAAGAACGATTCACTCTGTATATATTCTGACCGATTTTGAACTATCCGCGCAAGCGCGTATGGAAAATCAAAAAGAAATCCGCAAGTAAGGCTGGTTTGAAATTCTCCTTGCTCCGGATTAAAAAACCTGAGTGCTACAAGAGAAACTTGGAATTTCTCTTGGGTATTCTGTTAACCGGCTCCGAAGGTGAGGGATTCGGAAAGCCACTTGTCACGCTGCATTAACATTTGCCTACGCTGACGAGCCAAACGTTCGTTCCGGCGTTGAGAATAGGTGATCATGCCTTGAATAAGAAATCCCATGCCGGGAACTTTTCCTGACAAAGCTGAAGCACAGGAACCGAGGAGTATTCCGGGAAAGAAGCGCCTTAGCAAATCGTGCTCCAAGCTGACGAAGCACTGGGCACTGCCGGGGTCCCCTTGTCGGCCGGCTCTACCTCGAAGCTGATCGTCCACTCGTCCCGTCTCCATACGTTCGGTGGCAAGAACGTGCAAGCCCCCCAGTTTGGCCACACCATCCTGAAGCACGATATCCGTCCCGCGTCCGGCAACATTTGTAGCGATCGTTACCTTGCCCAATTCCCCGGCTCTAGAAATGACGTCTGCCTCTTCTTCCAATCGGGTTGCGTTGAGAAGATCAAAGGGGATCTCAGCCTCAACGAAATGCTTGGCCAAGAGTTCGCTCGAGTTCACTGAGTCAACGCCCACAAGCACGGGGCGACCTGTCTCTCGAATTCGCCCGACCTCTTCGGTGGCGGCCGTTCGCTTCTCTTCTTCAGTAGAGAAGAAACGATCGGGAAGACGACGTCGCACACAGGGTTCATGTGTGGGTATTCTCACAACCGGCAAGTCGTAGGTTTTGATGAATTCGGAGACTGCCCGTTTGGTTGTCCCTGTCGTTCCCGCCAACCTTCGGAATAAACGGAAAAAATTCTGAAAGCTCATTGAGGCCAAGGTTTCGGTAGCGTCAGAGGGAGTCAGGCCTTCCTTTATCTCGATTGCCTGATGCAGGCCTTTCCTCCAAGCGCTTTGCGGTTTCGGTCGTCCCGTGGAACGATCTATAAGAATGATTTTCTCATCCTCCACGGCATAATCCCTTCCCCGCAGAAAAAACTCACGGGCAGTCAATGCCTGCCTCACTATTTCGTTCGCTCGATGAAAGCTGCGCCAAATGGGAGGGAAGTCCTTTGAACGCTCATCAAGAACGTCGATGCCCTCGGGCGTAAGTTTCACTTCCTGTCGACGAAAATCCGGTTGGTAGTGTTCACCGGGTTTTAGTTCAAGGGCTATGGAGCCCGCAATGCGAGTACACTCGGCATAAGCTTCGTCCTTGTACTTCTGGCTTATGATCAGCGGAGTGACTGCCTCATCGACCAAAACCGCATCCGCCTCGTCCACGAAGACTGAGTGAAGTCCGCGGGTCACGATTCCATCAGCTGGTTCGGTCGTAACAAAGTCACCTGAAAGCAAGGAACGAGCAGTCATCAAGGAAGGATGCCGCACCCTCCCCTGTCTGAGTCGATCGCGAAGAAAATCAGCCAAAAGCTCCTTGCTGGTAAGGTAAGTCACGTCCGAGGCATAACTTGAGCGGCGTTGCTCGGGTTTCGAGGCACCGGTCACGTAGGAGGCCGAAACTCCGCAAAACGCATAAAAGGGGATCAGCCATTTACAGTCACGACGGGCAAGATAGTCATTGGCGGTAACGACATG
>CAZWTI010000025.1:0-3052 GCA_964637065.1 uncultured Puniceicoccaceae bacterium | reverse complement strand
TTTGCCTTGGTAATTTCTCCATGATAGCTGCTTTTTCTTGAAGCATTGTCCAACCTAACATCCTCAATAAAAGGTAGATCATTTTCACGTTTGTACTTGGCCATCTCACCAATTACTTTGGCCTCACTACTCTGACCTTGCACCAAAAGGGTTTCAAGAATATCTCGTGCGGATTCAACCTGTTTACCAGCCTGTCTCTTGTGAAGCTTCTCATATTCTTGCTGGACAATGTCCGCCACAAGTTGCGCCGATTTGGCACTATGGGTAGTAGTTGTTATCGTGAAGACGGGCCGTCCCTCTCCAGCAACGGAAACGAAATAGTTAACCGTACTTGCAACATCCAAGACTTGCCCCGTCTTTACATGAGGAGCTAACATGGTACTTTTGAAATTTTGATCCTCATTTATTCGGGCAACTACTCGTAATCGCAAATCTTGACTTTGAAGTCCTTCGGTATGCTTGCGAACTAGTCCAGTCAGTTGGTTTTCTCGCTCTACACGTTGCAGGTTGAGAATCGCAGGGGGAGGGACGAGGCGAAAAGAGGAGGAGGATTGGTAAATGTTTGGTTGTTGATATTCCTTATAAACGAAACCAAGTGCCACAGGTAGAGAAAGCGCCACGGCAAGTAACCACCGGTCTCGTATAATCAGCAGATAATCAAAGATTCCTTTGAACTTAGTTCGCGAAGCGGACTGCAGGGCTTCTTGAGAGGGATCGGGACTGGTGTAAGTGTCCATGACGTCGAGATTCAGGAAATTAGCAAATAGCGCTAGACTAGGCGCTCCTTTACGAAAATTTGATCACCTGGGTAAATCATGAAGGTTGTCATGCTCCCTCTGGCTGAGGTTCCACTACTCAGGGCTTCAACATTGATTTCATATGTCTTTGAATCCTTGATTTTACCAGCTTCATCGTAAAAGGTTCGAGTCACCTTAACGGTTTTCTTGTTCGCAATATCGGTAAACCCCCCTGAACGGGCAATGACTTGGACAATATTCATTGCCTCCACTTCAGGGGGAAAAACATATTCGCCTTTCTTGGCAACGGCTCCGGATAGAAAAACAACGCGCTCAACATGCTTCGTGATCTTTACAAGTACCTTAGCATCCCGAAAAATCAAACGGCGGCGGTATTCACCGGCAATAAAGGATTCGGCTTGCTTGGTTGTCATTTTGGCCAAGGGAACTTCGCCAATGAAAACCAAGCGTACCCGTTCATCGTTATTGATTTGTTCCGTGATGGTACATTCTGGTTCTCCTAACACTAAAACTTGAACCACATCCCCAGATCTCAGTTTGTATCCCGTCGGATCCCGAAGGATCGATGGGTCAGAATTGACGACTCCGACAAGTTGGCAAAAAGTCCCAAGGGAAGTGAGGAGGAGAAATGCAAAGAGATGCCTCATGTCTAGTGTCGATAATCAAAAACGTCCGTCCAGGCCAACTCTGACAAGATGCCTGCCATAGGTTTCTCTGCCACCAACTGGCTTGCCACGATCAAAATGCGTGAAGTTATAGCTTCCGCTAACATTAAAATGCTTACTTAAGGTTTTATTTAAGTTTGTTCCAAAACCAATGCTATCCATGGTGCTTGAGCGAGTGCCTAAACCTTGATCACCTGCGTATGTGTAATCAGCTGTGCCATAGCTCAAGAAAGCTGTGCCAGAAACATCATCCGTGAAACGATGGTTCAAAGACAACCTGCCTGTTGTGTTTAACATTGTATACCCTTGTGGAGAAGGAGTAAAGCCTCTGCTTAAGTCGAAGTCAAAGGATGTCTTGCGGTTCAAAGTCCATTGCAACCCAGAACCGATGGAAAGACTGCCTTGGCTGGGAAAACCAGAATCATATACTTGTTGCACATAACCTATATTGGCGTCACCCGATAGTTTTGGAGAAAGTTGTCCTTGTACGCCAAAGCTAACGCCGTGAGTAGCACTGTTTAGAAGACTGGAACTAGAATCTACAGACATGCTGCGCGTTTTGGAATAATTGTATTCGGTGAAAAAATCCAGTTTCTCGGAATAAATGTAAAATGCCCGAGCATAGACAGGTATAGTGGCCATATCCTGATAAGGAGTTGCATTTTGCCCTCCCGTATGACCAGTTTGATAGTCACGATATGAATAAGACGTACCAGCCCCAACACCGAATTTCGTGCTGTGATTATACCGTACGTTCGATCCTGCCATGAAGTAGGTATAACTAACAAGATCTTGTTCCAACACACTTGTGCCAACGCTCTGACCGAGATCAAAGGTCATGTCGAAGCGTATTTTTGCGTTGTTTGATATACGTTTCTTTAAGGACTCGTCAAAGTCGATGGAAAAACTCGTCATCGGTTGAACGTAATTTTTTTTATCATTCTTGACGAACTGGACAATCTGCACGCCAGCAGAGCCGCTAAAAGAAAACCATCGTAGCTTGTTCGTGTAGTGGATTGCAGGTGAAAAGCGCAGGATTATATCATCTTCGCTCTCAATTTCATTAAGTGCATAAATAGAAGTGCCGCCGTATTGTTCCAAAGTTTTAGAAGCAACAGAATCCTTGATGCTGCTATACATCTGAGAAGAAATGCCAAACACTCGAGAGTCATATTCGGTCGAAAGAGAGGCACTAATGTCAAACCGACCAATCGCAGTCTCCTTCAAGGCAAAAGTTTGGTGCACTAAAAAAATCGGGCAAGCCAAGACACAAACCTTGCAAAAACGGAATGCTACAAAAGTGCAGGCAGACACTTTGCTGTATAGAAGGCAAATGGGCATGGGGGAAATTATAAAATCTTATTTTGCTTACCTGCGGCAAGTCGGCAACTAAAAAAACCGAAGATTGCCCGCATCCTATCTTTTAGGTTGGATGTTTGGAATCATCGCGATGAATTAGCGGTAAAGTGAGACCTAGCGAACTATTTTTATTTGGCCAAACGATCGTCTTGCTGGTCGTCATCTCGTGGGGCAAGGCGGGACTTTTGTCGCCATGGGGAGAATGGTTCATCGCAACGGTAGTACTGACGGGAGTGATTGGAGTCCTTCTTTTGCGTTCAAGTGAAGGGG
>CAZWTI010000024.1:0-4529 GCA_964637065.1 uncultured Puniceicoccaceae bacterium | reverse complement strand
CTTGCCCGCCAAGTGAGTCTCAGATACTTCATTGAGGCAAGAAACCCCAAAGTCGGGACGTAGCTCAGTCTGGTAGAGCGCTGCGTTCGGGACGCAGAGGTCGCTGGTTCAAGTCCAGTCGTCCCGACCATTTTAATTTCCGCGAAGAGAGTAACAGTCAGACGAAATGAAAGCCTTGTCCGTTTTGACTATTTTTCTGACTACATGCTTTTCAGCTATTGCCGACAAACCGTGGGCGAGACACGTGATCGACAATTCCTCCCGAGGAGCAGATGGAGCCAGACTGCGGGACGTGAATGGTGATGGATTACCGGATATTGCGACAGGTTGGGAAGAAGGCGGCGCGGTCAGAGCCTACTTGCATCCGGGCAAGTCAAAGGTAAGGGGGAAATGGCCTGCAGTAACGGTCGGCGAAGTCAAGTCGGCGGAGGACGCGATCTTCATCGACGTGGATGGCGATGGCGCCTTCGACGTGGTGAGTTCATGTGAAGGGCGTACACGCAAAGTTTACGTACACTGGGCACCCAAGAGTTCCCAGGATTATCTCAATCCCGACAAATGGAAGACCGAGGCAATTCCGGCAACCTCCGGCAAACAATCGTGGATGTACGCTCTACCAATAGGTAAAAGAAACGACATTCTCTTGGGAGCAAAAGGAGGGGGTGCCGAAATAGGTTTGCTTAGGCCGGGGACGAAACCCAGAAATACGCAAGGCTGGACCTATAAAAAGTGGGCAAGGGCAAGTTGGATAATGTCCATGCGAAATATAGATGTCGATGACGATGGAGATCTCGACGTTCTTGCGTCCGACCGAAAGGGGAGAAACCCAAGAGTCCTTTGGCTGGAAAACCCCGGCAAAGGAGATTTTGCACATCCGTGGAAAGAACGTCTTGTTGGGGGAAAGGGACGGCAGGTCATGTTTTTGGATGCAGGAGATCTGAATGACGATGGTCGCACGGATGTTGCCGTCCCCGTGCTACCAAGAAACATCCTGCTGTTGTATCAACCCGAAAACCTGAATCAACCTTGGACAGAAGAACGAGTGACCTTTCCATCGGCAAAGTACGGCACATCCAAGGCGGTACGAATCCTCGATCTCAATCTCGACGGCATACTCGACCTCGCAGTTGCCTGCGAAAATGCCAACGGTCCCCTTTCCGGCATATTCTTGATGACAAAGGAAAATGGCGGGTGGAAAGACCACGACTTGGGTGGTCCGAAGGGAGTGAAGTTTGATCGCATAGCACCTTACGATCTCGATCTAGACGGGGATCTAGATCTCATTACCTGCGAGGAACGCGACCAACTAGGAGTAGTCTGGTATGAGAATCCGACCCGATGACTCCTCCCTTTCCGCTTGCTTGTATAGACCAAGCCGACAAAAGTTTACCTAAATGGACGAGAAGAACACAGAGCAAGTTCGGGCATCAATCCGTCGTAATACAGGCTATGCCATGGGTAGGGCTTTCTCCCAAATAACCACCGTTGTAACGATCATGGTCTGCGCGGGTCTGGGTGGTTTGCTCGGGCCGGCAGTCTTGGGCAAGGAGTTAAACGTACTTATCTTCATACTAACGGGCGCATTGGCCGGAGTGGTTCCGGGTCTTCTCCTAAGCCATGTGGCAAACGCAATTTTTGATGGTGCGGATTCCCTCGTTCAAATCGCCAAATTTCAGGATCGATCCCTTAAGCGACGAAAAGATGCGATAGAAATAGTGGAAAAAATTCGAGCGGAAGTGGAGGATGAAGAAACTAAAACCGAACCTCCGCCATTACCTGAAACGGGAAATGAAATGGACTCGGAACCAACTACAGACGAGGAAGGTTCCGAACGTCCCGCAAGCCCTTAGACTTGAGTCAGGAACCATACTCCGGTCCCGGAGACGCTGATGGTGAAGATGAAGGAGATGATGTTGGCGTACATGAGTTAAATCAAGTTATATTATATAAATACACCAAGTATTTATAAGTTTCAAATAGTTTCGGCATTTTTTGCAAAACTGCTTCAGATAAACATCCTTGGCGAACTTGAAAAGGTCGAGATTCCTCGCGGCGTGCTTTCAACCTGCTTCGGCATTCTCCCCGAAAAGGGGGATGCTAGTTTAGGTTAGTACATCCTGAAACACAAACACAACATGACCATTGGAGAGGTGAAGAGCGATGACATCGATGCCGGGGGGAGTGGTGGGTTGACTAAATCTCAAAGGTGCTCGGCAGACCATGTATAGTTTCAGCACAGTAGCTCTCCACAGAAACTGGTTCCTCCTCTTCCCAACGCGGCCTGAGGTTCATGCCTTTATCGGGGATATCACATAGCGGAGAGGGTTGCTTGTAGAGGCTATCCATTATCGCGGTTTCCAAACGGTAAAGGATGCGCTCTTCACCTACCTCTGCGACAAAGATGCGAAACCCTTCGAGTTGTCTTCGAACTGCATCAAGAATCACCGTCTTATTCTCCTCAAACTCATCCCGATGCTTCTTCGCATAGTCCCACCCATGCCATTTCTCTTCCCGAATACCCTGCTGAACTGCGTTTACGTCCAAAACATTATACTCGCCGTTCATGTACTTTGTAGTGTGTTCTCTCAGGCGCGTGAAGACTGGTCGGGTCGTGACTCCGGCAGCGTACACAGCAAAACCATTTCCGTACTCGAAGCTCCATAGGTAGAGTCCCGGCACTTTCGGCGCAGACTGCAGGTCGTTTAACTCTTCATACCCCGGCCATCCATAGGGCCCTGTCCATGTCACTTGAAGTGTCGGCACCACAACAACCTCTAATGACCGACGACGCCAAGTCCCCAGCAGACAGGTCTCATTTCCTGTTTCGTGGCACGTTCATGGACATGATGCTGGACCCGTGGAAGACCACGCCGCATCCGCCTGTAATGATGCGCTTGCAGGGTTCGCCTGTCCCGGGATGCTTCTCGAGCGGCGAATCATTCATGCTTTGCACCACTTCGAACGTGCGTGGCTTTTGCCCCTTCTTTTTCGGAATTGTCTCGTAGGTGTATGTCGGCATTAGGATTGGTTGTGTTTCGCCAACATTGAAAGCGAGGAACAACTGTTGGTCAAGCTCTTGGAAATAACATGCGAGGCGGTTCAGGACTCACGCAACCGCACCCGATGCGATCTGCCCGACGCCACCAAGCATCGGGCAGGCTCCCTCGAGACACCCTGCCCTATCTCTCAAACCCGTGGGTAAAGATGCGGTAGACTAGTCTACCTGGTAGACAAAACTCAGCAGACAAACAGACGAAAATTTCCACAAAGCGCTTCTGGACTCACTTGGTTCCTGAGACGAGTTGCTTGACGCCGGCGGTTACCAGCTCCTCCACATTTTCCTTCCATCGATCCGCAGGAAGTCCGTAAACGGCCATGGAACTCTGACCTTCGTAACCCCCTTCCATTAGAACACGGAAGGTAGGGATGTAAGCCATCACGTCATTCGCATAGCTGGTAACCCAAGTGCGGGAGCCAAATTCTTTTTTGAACCGAATTGAATAATCGACAACAACTTCTCCGCCCATGGATATCCAAAGCAGGTCTCCCACGCGCCAGCACTGAATGGGATAGGGATAAGTTTTGGGAAGGTTGCCTGTGGTCTTGAGTTTGATCATTCGGGCAGCCCACCTTCCACGGTAGCTATTCCGGTTCCTGGCTGAAGCAGCCAATGATGCATCCGAGGGCAGATCACCGTATTCCAAGTCCACGGTCTTGATATTTGTAACCAGTTTCGGATTCAGAGTCTTCATCTTCTGCAGGAGCACTTCCTCAACGGCCGCAGCCAGCATTTGTCCATATCGTTCTGCATGATAAACCAGCCTGCGGGGCAAAGGATTGATGTCCGCTCCGCAGCCCGCGCTGAATAAGGCCAAGGCACCGGGATGGCTTTTTTCCAAGGCAATCTGAGTGAAGCCGGAGTAGTCGCCGGAGAATCGCTGGAAGCTCAGGGTGGTACTGTGGCAGGCATACCCGAAAACCACAGCCTTTAGATCCAGCTTCTTGTAAACGGCCAATACAGGTACATCGTGATCCACAGGTCCCTTGAGGACATTGCCGGCGATGAGCTTGGGTACATCGCCATAAGGTTTATTTTCACGACGGTTCACCCCAAAGCGCGTGATGCCAATGCCGTGCCTTAGGGTGACGGGTTCCAAATTTTTGAGGGCTTCTCCGGTAATCTTGATGATTTCGGTCTCAAATCTTCGGGAATACTCCTCGATACGCTTAATGCGTTCAGCGTTCAGGGGGTAGATGTCATAAAGACCCTCACGCATCACCGGGCCGGTATGAGTATGGGAGGCATTGATCATCACCTGAGCCGGAGTGATTTGGTATGTTCGGGCAAGTTTAGCCTTGAGGCTGTTATAGATATTGGCGGGCAAACCTATGGTATCGGTGGCGATGACGACTGCTCGCTTGCCCAATTCATCCTCCAAAGCCAATGCCTTTGCCCAGAGTGGGTGCAAGGTTCCTTCGCTGGGCTTGGTGCGACCGGCATAGCCTGCCATCCAGATGGGTTTTTCGGG
>CAZWTI010000023.1:0-11019 GCA_964637065.1 uncultured Puniceicoccaceae bacterium | reverse complement strand
CAAAGCTTGCGGCAGTAGGTGGCTCTAGCCTCTTCCTGCGGTTCCTCGGTCGCTTCCCCGCAAAGCAGGTCACCAAAGTTTCGGCGCAAGAGCGGAACACATGCCTCGGCCAGCTTTTCCCTAAGGGTCGAACCATCATCTCCTTCCACAATGACGACAACCTCCTGGTCCACCACGGGTCCGGCATCCATCCGGGACACGACGCGCATGAGGGTGACGCCAGTCGTGGTTTCACCCGCGGCCAAAGCCGTTTCCGCAGGAGAGGCTCCGCGATACGCCGGAAGAAGCGAGCCGTGCAAGTTAAAGGTTCCTCGGACGGGAGCGTTCAACAAATCCTGCGATAGTATGTGCCCATAGGCCATGACGAGGGCGATTTCGACACCTTGTTCCTGCAACCAGACTACCTCGGCGGGACTTGGTTTCTCAGGCTCCCGCACGGGGATTCCATGCTCACTCGCCCAAGCCTTGACGGGATTGGGCCTAAGCTTTCTTCCGCGTCCGGAGGGCCGATCAGGTTGGGTCATGACGCCAATCAGTTCACAAGAAGAAGAACCCTCTCCATGAAGGAAATCAAGGCTCGGCAACGCGATCGCGTCAGACCCGAAGAAAACCACTCTCGGTTTCGGCATTGTTCGAAAAACCTTAAGCCGCCTCCCATCCACGAGAGCCGGTCATTCATAACCTTGGACGCAAAAAGCGGGGCCGGCGTTCAAGTTCAGAATGCCGGCCCCGCTCAAGTGAAAGATTGCCAGATTGGTCAGCTAAGCGTCATCGCCAGCATATCGTTCCTCCTTCCCGGAAAGTATGAACTTGAGGGGGCAACCAATTAGTCCAAAGCGTTCACCTATTCCCTTTTCCAGATAACGGCGATAGGGTTCGTCCAAACGCCGGCTTTGGTTGCAGAAGAGTTTGATGCGGAATGGACGGACATTTACCTGCACTGCATAGAATATCTTGAAGCGCCTTCCCTTCACCTTGGCAGGCGGGCGATGCTCGAACATGTCGCCTATCACCTTGTTGAGGGAACCTGTGGGGATTCGTTGGTCCATGCGCCCATCCATCTCGCGGGCAGCCCGAAGGAAATCCTCCACGGAATAACCCGTGAGAGCGGACACGAACAAGACGGGGGAATCGGGAAGGAAGAAAAGTTCCTTGCGGAGGGATTTCTCGTATGATTCGCGGAAGTGATTCTCGTCGTCATAGCCCGGCAGGGGATCGCGACGAAAACCTTCAAGAACGATGTCCCACTTGTTAACGAGGATGGCGAGCCCCCTACCCTCCTCCAGAATACGTCCGGCGAGAAGTTTGTCCTGCTTGGTCACTCCCTCTCGGGCGTCAAGGACTAGGAATACGATGTCTGCACGCTCGATGGCCTGACCCGTGCGAAGAGAGGAAAAGTAGTCGAGAGACGAATCGACGCGTTTGCGTCGTTTGAGGCCGGCGGTATCAAAGAGACGGAAACTCCAAGGTTCTCGTTTCTTGTCCTCGAGCTTGTAGTCAAGATTCAATTCTACAGTCTCGCGCGTAGTGCCGGGCACGTCGCTGACGATAAGACGCTTCGCATTCAGGAGTCGGTTGCAAAGCGAGGATTTGCCTACGTTGGGCCGACCTACGAAGGCTATACCCGGTCGACGACCAGCTTCCTCTTCGGAAACATCCTCAGCGGGCGGCAGGAGTTCATCGATTCCGTCGAGAAGTTCGCCCACGCCATGTCCGTGTTCCGCAGAAATCGGAAAAACGGGAGAGAAACCGAGGCGGGCGAAGTCGTCGAGTCCGTAGGATTGTCCAGGTTGGTCCAATTTATTGACGACAAGGCAGGGATCCTTGCCCATGCGACGAAATTTTTCGGCAAGAGTCTCGTCCAGCGGAACGAGACCCTCTCGTCCATCCACAACGAAGAGGAGCAAATCTGCGGCTCGAATGGCAAAATCGGCTTGGTCCTCGGTAGCATCCTGAATTTCAGCGGAGGTCATGGCGGGCTTCATCCCGATGCCGCCGGTATCCATCAGCACATAACCACCGGGAGCATCGGCCACAACGACGTCTCGGGTAACACCCGGACGATCGTGGACGATGGACATGCGACGACCGATGAGACGATTGAAAAGCCGACTCTTGCCCACATTCGGGCGACCGATGATGGCGACACTACGAGAAAAAGACACGGAAAAATAGACTCATTCGCTGAGGGGGTGTAGAGGTCTGAGTTATTCTGGTTAGGCCCCGACGAATTCGGGCTTGGCCTTGGCGGCGGAGTCTTCCGGGGACCCAACCTTGTCGAGGAAGCGAGCCATTCGTTCGGTGGCCTCGACTAGACGGGGATAGGACGACGAAAAACTGGCCCTGACGTGATTGACCCCGTTAGCTCCGAAAGCCGTACCGGGCACAACCGCAACCTCGGCTTCGCGAAGAAGTCGGTGAGCGAAGGTTACCTCGTCCAGACCAGACTGGCGAACAGAGGGAAATGTGTAGAAGGAACCGTGGGGCGACTGGCAGGAAAGACCAAGTTCGTTGAAGCGTCTCACCAAGTAGTCGCGCCTGCGACGGTACTGCTCCTTCATACGGGCGACGTCGTCGGTTCCGTGGACAAGCGCCTCGACGGCGGCCTCCTGACTGAGGATGGGTGCGCACATCATGCAGTATTGGTGTACTTTCATCATGGCCTCGATCAGCTCGGACGGCCCACATGCGTAACCGATTCGGAAGCCCGTCATGGCGAAAGCCTTCGAGAAACCGTGCAGGAGGAGGGTGCGATCGCGCATGCCGGGAAGCGAGGCGATGCCGACGTGATCACCTTCGAAAGTGAGCTCGGCATAAATCTCGTCACTGATGACCAGCAAATCCTTTTCCACTGCAAACCGAGCAAGGCTCTCCAACTTTTCGCGACTAGCAGTTCCGCCAGTGGGATTGGTCGGAAAGTTGAGGAGAAGAACCTTGCAACCGGATACCCACGCTTCCTCGAAAGCAGCCGGATCAAGTGCGAATTCATTCTCGGGCCGGGTTCCCACAGCGATGGCTTCACCACCGGCCAAAGTAATGGAGGGAGCGTAGGAAACATAGCAGGGTTCATGGTAGAGAACCTTGTCGCCCGGATTGAGAATGGCCCGTAGAGAGACGTCAACTGCCTCGGAAACTCCGACGGTGACTAGGATTTCCTCGTTCGGATCGTACTCGGGGCCGAACAAGCCGGCGACGTATTTGGAAATCTCTCGACGCAGGCGAAGGAGGCCGCGATTGTCGGTGTAGCTCGTACGACCCTTCTCGAGGGCGAAGATGGCAGCCTCGCGTATGCGCCATGGCGTTACGAAGTCGGGTTCCCCGATGCCCAACGAGATAGCCTGCGGCATTTCGGAAACTACGGCAAAAAAGTCTCGAATGCCGGAGCGGGGCAAGTCTTTCACGCGACTCGCCACAAAACGTTCAGGGTCGTGGCTCATCAGGGACTGATGGCGGGCTTGTCGGCAACGTCGGCCTCACCGACAAGCAAGTGGCGCTGCTCCTTGTAGGGACGGAGCAGAAAATGCGTGGCGGTGGAGAGCACGCCCTCGATTGTTGCAAGCCGCTCGGACACGAAGGTGGCAACGGAACGCAGGTTTTTGCCCGAAACGAACACAAGCAGATCGTACCCGCCGGACATGAGGTAGCAGGACTCCACCTCGTCGAAACGCGCGATGCGCAATGCGAGACGATCGAATCCCCCCTCGCGTTCAGGGCTTATCTTCACCTCGATCACCGCCCGGACGCGACCATCTTCCACTTTATCGGGATTGAGGACTGGAAGCCAGCCGAGCAGCGTCTTTTCCTCCTCGAGCTTACGCAACTCGGCCTCAACCTCGGCCTTGTCCTTGCCGAGGATTTTCGCCAAATGCTCAGGGTGCGGGTCAGCCCCTTCAAGCAGGAGTGAGAGGACGTCGCTCATAGACGGGAAAGGATAACGGGAATATACGGTGGGTAAAGGGCGAAAGGATCAGGGTGAAAAGAGAAATCCCTTTTCCATAAAGAGGAGGAAAAGAGCGTTGAGGGCCAGTGAGTGTGAAATCTCCCCGGAGCGAATGAGTGCGGGGATTTCATTGAGAGGGACGAGGACGGTCTCGATTTCCTCGTTCGGATCAAAGTCCACTTTGGCCACTTTTTCCACTTTCTCCACAAGGGCGAAGAAACAACGGTTGGACAGAATAGCCGAATTGGGACGGCAAAATGACAGAAGACGGGCACCCTCTCCCGCAAAACCAGTTTCCTCCCGCAATTCGCGCATACCGGCATCGAGGGGATTCTCGTCCGCTTCCGTCACGCCTCCCGGCGTTTCCAAAGAAAGCTTGCGGGAACCGTAGCGGAACTGCCGCACCATAACCAGTTCCTCGGCGGGAGTGAGAGCTATTACGTTCACCCAATCCGAGGTCTTGAGCACATAGAAGTCCCCTTCCCTTCCATCCACTGGATGCCGAAAGCATTGTCGCCGCACCTCAAAGATGCGGCACTCGGCATGCAAGCGGTCATCCAGCAAATCCCATTTAGAGGGCTGACCAGAAGCGGAATTGCTCATACTTTCGAAAGGGATTCGAGGAAGGCGGCCAAATCGCGGTGGATGCCCACGTCACGTTCGGCCGCGAGCATGCGTGTCTGCTCGTCCAAGGCTTCTCCCGTCTCAACCAAGGCTCCGCGGGACCCTGCGTCGAGACCCGCCAAGGCATCGCTCCACTTGTCGCCAACAGTAAAGCAATTCTCTGGATCCAAGTCGCGTTCCTCGATGGTTTCCCGCACGAATTTGGGCGAGGGTTTACGGTAGACAGAAGGTTCGTCTGGGGTTTCCGGAGCGATGCAGACGCCGTCGAAAAAATCCTCGGTCACTCCCATCAGTTCCAGCATACGCCTATTGCAGGCCTCGACCGCATCCCAGCCGAAGTAACCGCGACCGATTCCCGACTGGTTGGTGAAGAGAAAAACGAGGCAGCCTGCCTTCTTTGCCCGAATCAAGGCCTCGCCCGCCCTTGGGATAAGAGCCACCTGATCAGGATCGGAAAGATAGCGCAGATCGGCGATGATCGTGCCGTCGCGATCTACGAAAAGGACTTTTCCCGTCAAGGTCCTCACGCCTGTGACATCGCCTTGAGAATCTCCTCAGGAGAAGCGGAAGCGGTGCCGACCTTGCCGACGACGACCCCGGCGGCCAAGTTGGCGAAGGCGGCGGCCTTCTCGAGAGATGCTTCCGCAGCAAGGGCTAGGGTGAGGGCGGAAATCACGGTGTCGCCCGCTCCCGAGACGTCGAACACCTCTCGGGCTGCCGTTGGAATATGGCGAAAGACCTCGCCTCCCTCGGCCAAGAACATTCCGTCGGACCCAAGAGTGATCGCCAGAAGGCGGGGACCGTGCGTTTTGTGAATGGCCTCGACAACGGTTTGGGCGGGAAAATCTTCAAAATCGTGCTTTTCCAATCCGGCAAGCTGCAGGGATTCGGATCGGTTGGGCGTCATCAGATCGGGAGAACCGTAACGAACGGTCCTGCGTGGCTTCGGATCGACTGCCAAGAACTTAGCCTCACCTCGAAGGATGGTGAACAACTCGTCGTCAACGAACCCCTTGCCGTAATCGGATACGATAACGGCGTCGACCGCCCTCGCCTTCTCGGCAAGTACGTTCGCAAGAATTTCAAGATCGGGTGCATAGGCAGGAGGCGATTGCTCTCGGTCGACGCGACAAACTTGCTGGTTCCCCGCCATGACGCGAGTCTTGCAGATGGTTGGGACAGTCTCGGTCACGAATGCCTTGTCACATGTGATGCCTCTGTCGGTAAGGATGGTTCGCAATCGTTCCCCCGCCTCGTCGTTACCAAAGGATCCACAGGTCTCGACAGTCGCGCCAAGGGCAGCAACGTTCAGACCCACGTTCGCAGCGCCACCTGCAACGGAATCTTCATCTTCCACCAGCAAAACAGGGACCGGAGCCTCCGGGGAAATGCGGGAAACGTCGCCACGAACATACTGGTCAAGCATGACGTCGCCAACGACGAGAAGGCGAAGGCACTTGATTCGTTCGAGAAGTTCCTTCATCGAGGAGAGAGTGTGAGAAACGTTTACTCTACGTTAAGTATGGTGATGACCGCAACATCGGTCATCCTGTCAACCTCGTGTCGTGAAGAGACCCGCGTCGAGGGAACGAATATCAACAAGGGCTTCGAGCACTGGTTTCCGTTACACTTGGATAAAACCAAATTCATGGTACAGGTTGCCGTGACCAAAGAAGAAAAGGCCAAGGGACTGATGCACCGAGAGCGGTTGGGGAACGACCATGTGATGCTTTTCGTTTTCCGAAAACCGTCCAAGCAAAGTTTCTGGATGAGGAACACACGGATTCCGCTCGACCTCGGTTACTTTTCACAGGGCGGCATCCTCCGAGAGATTCACGCCGCGCAACCTTTCGACGAAGGAAGTTATCCTTCCCGAAACGAAAACATTCAATTTGTCCTCGAACTGAACCAAGGAGCTTATCGATCCGCCGGGCTTGGCCCGGGAACCAAACTGAATTTTGCTGAAATGGCGACGGCGTTAATGGCACGGGGTTACTCAGCAAGTGAATTCGGACTTGCACAAGTTCAATCGGGTTCGGCATCCCCCCGGTAACCCCGGGGATTGTTGCTTTGCCATCGCCATGCGTCGCAAAGCATCTCGTCCAAAGTGTGCCCAGCCTCCCATCCGAGAAATTTCTTCGCTAGGGATGGGTCGGCCCAAGCCTCCGCCACGTCGCCAGACCGCCTGGCAACCGTTTCCCTCGCCACCTTTTCACCAGTGACTTTCTCGAAAGCATCTAATATTTCCAATACCGTGGAACCAGTTCCAGTTCCCAAGTTGCAGGCAAATAGCCCGGGGTCTTCAGAAAGTTTTTCCAAGGCGAGAAGATGAGCCGAAGCAAGATCGACCACATGGACATAGTCACGAACGGCGGTTCCGTCCCGCGTCGGGTAATCGTCCCCGAAAATATGTAGTTTCTCCATGCCGCCGGAAGCAACCTGGCAGACGACTGGGACGAGGTTCTCCGGAGTGCCAAGCGGATCTTCGCCGATTTTTCCGCTAGGATGGGCACCGACAGGATTGAAGTAACGCAGGATGGCCGCGTTCCAACGCAGGTCAGCCTCACAAACGTCTTTCAGGATCGTCTCCATCATGAATTTTGTACGCCCATAGGGGCTGGAGACGTTTCCAATCGGATGTTTCTCGGAAATCGGACCGGTTTCCGGTTCCCCGTACACGGTACAGGACGAGCTGAATACGATGTTTCTCACCTCAAACTCATCCATAACCTCAAACAAGGCGATGGAACCGGAAACGTTGTTGTTGTAGTAGGAAAGCGGTTGCTCGGCGGACTCGCCGACCGCCTTGAAGGCCGCGAAATGAAGAACTGCGGAAATCCCGTCTTGTTCATTGAAGAGGGCACGCAATGTAGTGGCGTCGCCCGAATCACCTCGACGGACGATGGGGTCCCGCCCGGCCAACTCCCCCACCCTACGCAGGGCCTCGGCAGAAGAATTAGAAAAATCGTCAAGGACGATTACGTCGTGACCTGCCTCCAATAGAGACAAGGCGACGTGACTGCCTATGTAACCGGCTCCGCCAGTTAGGAGAACACTCATAAAGTTAACAGTTTCATCGACTACCTCTAGCCACAGAACGAAGGGTGGACAGAATGATTTGGAGATCGAGCAACAAGGAGGCGTTCTTCAGGTAGTACAAATCATGGGCTAACTTTTCCCTCGAGGCATGGGCATCGGCTGCATAACGGAAACGAATCTGGGCCCAACCAGTAAGGCCCGGTTTCACGAGATGGCGACATGGCCAGAGAGGAATTTCCTTGGTCAATTGCCCAACAAACTCGGGTCTCTCAGGCCGAGGCCCAACTATTGACATTTCGCCCCGCAGCACATTCCAGAACTGTGGCAACTCATCGATGCGAAGAGCCCTAAAAATTCGGCCGGATCGTGTCGTTCTTTCATCCCCTTCTTCCGCCCATTTCGCACCCTTTTCCTCAGCATCCGTGGTCATGGTGCGCAGCTTGAACAAGATGAAGTCCCGACCAAGAAACCCCGTGCGACGCTGGAAGTAGAGGATGGGAAACCCCGTGTCAAAAAGAGTGCAGACTGCAGCTAATAGAAGGATCGGGGAAGTAATAACCAACCCAAACAAGGCTACCATCACGTCCAGACATCGCTTCGCTCGATGAAACAAGGGATGGCGAAGGCGAAGATCGAGACGCGTCAGCCAAGCCTCGTCAACGTATTCAGGGGGGATGCGAGCGAAAGACCGTTCCCAAAAGTCCGCCAAATCTGAAACCCGAGTGCCGACCGACATCAGTTCCACCACATCGGCTGCCACCTCTCCTTCCTTGTCTAATGAACCTGAAAGAGTGACTACCTCGTCGATGGCATGTTCACTACACCAATCAACGAAATCCTTTTTTTTCGCCGAACGCCATTCATCAGGATCGTCAAACTCAATGGGGACTTGTCCTTTCTCAACTCTCTCCACCAAATCCCGAGAAACCTTGGCGGGCAACAAGGGAAGCACCTTTGGTCGACTGAGCGAAGCCATCCTGCCGATCCCCCCTCGCAAGATCATTACGGCAACCACAGAGCAACCTCCTATCTTGAGCAAAGCAAAACGCCCTACGAAACGATACTCGACGAAATAAACCAATAGAAGCAACGCTAGACAGGCTCCGGAAGCGGCCAAGCAACCAACGGCAATGCGAAACCGCCAAGAACGATGCGTTCGGCTTTCGTGAAGCCCAAGCATTTCTCCCGCAACAAGGAAGGCAATCCCGTAGAAGAGAGCGTAGAAAGCGAGCCTCTCGACACCTTGCTCCGCAACAACTTTACGTAGGGTCTCACTCTGGGGCGTCCAATACAGCGGAATCAAAGCGGCGGAACAAGACGCCACCATGAGGTCCAGCAAAGTCCAAGCCCCTTTCCCTAAATTCCAATCGGACCTGCGAGACATAATCTAATAAAAAGGTAGAACGGGATTCAAAAGGCAGATTCCAGCCGTCCAGCAAGGTTTACGGCAATGACCCGTCGGTCAAGTTCGTCACGCATTGAGCGGATTCTCGACGACATCCGATTCCATTCATCGGGATTTCGCTTGAGGGAAAAGATGGCCTCGACCATGGCCTCCAAATCGATTTGCTCAAAAGCCAAGCCAATCTCCCTTCCTCGAACAAAATCAAGCAATTCACCCTGAGGAGCAGCAAGTACCGGGATGCCTGCTCCCCAGTACTCGAAAACCTTGGCAGGCATGGCCACTCGGGTGGCTCCGGATGGCTTCATCAGGCTGATGCCCAAGTGACATTCAGCCAAAAGTCCGGGAATGTCCTTGCGGGACAATTCTCCAAGAAAGGTTGCAGTCCCCCAATCTCTCTGTCGCAAATCTTCCGGAATTGGTCCGGCCACGACAAAACAAATGTCCCGATCGATTTTTCCACACGCCAGAACCAAACGACGCAAGGCCTCGACGTCGTGCAGTCGACTGAAACGCCCATGGTAAACAACTGTGAAGGAATCCCGCTTCTTCGCATCCGGAAGGGCCTTGGGAAAAAGAGCGCCGTCGAAGCCGTTCGGCGACCAAAACACCTTCTGCGCGGACGCAACTTCTTGCAATTCCTTTTTAAGGGAGTGTGTGACCGTCGATATTAATTTCGCTCCTGAATAGGCTGCCCGCTCCATGCGGGATAACCACCTTCCAAGAAATCCCGTCCTCCTAATCAATCCCAGCTCGAAAAGGACTCCAGGATAACGATCTCGAACATCGAACGAATAGGGTAGAGCACAGCGACGAGCGACTTTCGCGCAGAAAGTAGCGAGGAAGAATGGGGGTGAAGTGATGATCGCCAAGTCCAAGCCGGAAGCTCGTCTCCGCAATTCCTTGGCCAGATCTCGACCAAGACGGATTTCCTGCAGAAAACGTCTTGCCAGCCCGACTTGATTGGATGGGACGCCAAAACGAGAAAACCATACTCGTCGACTGTCTCCACCCGCTGCTTCCCTCGAAGTCAAGATCGTCACGTCGTGACCTCGTTGTTCAAAAACATCGGCCCAAGGTTCCAAACGGGCTGCAGCCGCAGCGTTCATGGGAGGAAATTCCGAGGTGACGAGAGCTATGTTCATTTACTCAAGGAATAGCTAGGAGTAATGTGAAATCAGGTTTTGAGCTATGGTCTCGGCGGAATGCCCGTCGCCATAAAGAGGCAATTCCCAATCCGGATCGGCACTCAAGGCTTCTTCCGCCTTATCCTGAATGGAATCAATTTCAGGTCGGGCAAGACGGTTATGCCCCCCAGGCAAAAGCTCGATCCATTCGGTTTCCGAACGCAAGGTAACACATGGAGTTCTGTGAAAAAATGCCTCTTTCTGAATACCACCAGAATCCGTCAGTATGAGAGCAGCCTCAGACTCCAAGAGAAGCATGTCTAGAAAGCCAACGGGCTCGACGATGCGAATCCCCTTTGCAATCGAATCCAGAAAACTAAATTCCTCAAGCTTTGAGCGAGTGCGAGGATGAAGGGGCAGGATGACGGGAAGTTGATCAGCAACCCCACCGAGACCTTCGAGGATAAAGGACAGTCGATCACGAAAATCAACGTTTTCCGCCCGATGCAAGGTGGAGAGGGCAAACCTTTTCCCAACAAGGCCAAGAGTTTCCAGAATTCGACTCTTCCGCCTAGCCACATCGGAAAAAATTAGGGCTGCATCCAGCATGACGTCGCCAGTTCGCACGACGCGCTCGCCCTTTATGCCCTCCAAGGCGAGACGATTTACCGCTTCCTTCGTCGGGGCGAAAAGCAAGTCGCAGGCATGATCGGTAAGGATACGATTGATTTCTTCTGGCATCTCACGATTGTCCGAACGCAATCCGGCCTCAACATGGGCACAAGGCAAGTTCAGCTTGGCGGCGGCAAGGGATCCTGCAAGGGTCGAGTTGGTGTCGCCATAGACGAGAACCCAATCAGGGCGCTCGTTTAGTAGGGCATCCTCAA
>CAZWTI010000022.1:0-2527 GCA_964637065.1 uncultured Puniceicoccaceae bacterium | reverse complement strand
AGTCGCGTACTGTTTGCCTCTGCCATGGCAGTGACAGAGACCACTGAAAAAGTCATCACTAATTTGCGCCAGCGCGCGGCAAAAATATGGGAGATCGACGTGGACGCTGTCACCTGGGATGACGGCGCGGCCCGCCCTGCTGGTGACAACGCTGGTAAGTTCGACCCACTTCCGCTGGCTGCACTCGCCTCGCAAGCAACCCAAACCGGTGGCCCCATCGGCGCTGGTGCACAACTCAACACGACCGGCGCCCAGGGCGGTTTCGCCACGCATATTTGCGATGTCGAGGTCGATGTCGATCTCAACATCGTCCGTGTGCTGCGTTCCACGTTGTTCCAGGATGTCGGACGAGCAATTCATCCGAGCTATGTGGAAGGACAAATGCAGGGTGGTGTCGCCCAAGGTATCGGCTGGGCGCTCAACGAAGAGTATATCTATGACGAGGATGGCAAGGTCGATAATGCGGGGTTCCTCGACTATCGCATGCCAGTGTGCTCAGACCTGCCAATGCTCGACAATATGATCATCGAGGTCCCCAACCCGAAACACCCGCAAGGTGTCCGCGGCGTCGGCGAGGTGCCACTAGTGCCGTCGCTGGCCGCGATTCGAAACGCCGTGTACGACGCGCTGGGCATTCGTTTTTACGACCTCCCTATGTCACCTCCCAAGGTTCTTGAAGCTATGGAATTAGGTGAAGCGGCGGAGTGAGCCTCGTTGCAACATAGGAAAGGCAATGACGAGCAATCTTGAAAGCGTCATCCGCGACCTAGTAGTAGCAAACCGCATCTTGGGTAACGAGGATGTGGTCGATGCGTATGGCCATGTCAGCATCCGGCATCCGACCAATCCAGAGCGCTATTTCCTGTCATGCTCACGCAGCCCGGAGCTCGTTGAGCGCGATGACATCATCGAGTTCCACCTCGACGGTACACCCGTCACACCACAGGACCGGCCGTTCTACATCGAGCGCTTCATCCATGGCGCAACATACGAGATGCGTCCCGACGTGAATGCCGTGGTCCACAGTCACGCGGAGGACGTGTTGCCTTTCGGCATCGCACCCACGCCGCTCCAGCCAGTCATCCACTCGGGCGCCTTCATGGGCGGAGAGGTACCAGTCTGGGACATCGCCGACAACTTTGGCGACACCAACCTGCTGGTGGTCGACATGGCGCAAGGCCGAGATCTGGCCCGCGGGCTCGGCGGAACGGCGCGGGTAGTGCTGATGCGTGGCCACGGCTTCGCCGCCGCCGCTCCGTCACTACTTGAAGTTGTGCGATTGTCGATTTACCTGCCCAAGAATGCCCGGGTCCAAATGAAGGCAGCTCAACTCGGCGACTTCAAGCCCCTGTCGCAAGGTGAGATCGCAAATCGCCTCAAACAGCTTCGCCCTAGCGCGCCCGAGTCTTACCGGGCGTGGGAATATTGGGCCCATCGGGCAGGTTGCAGGGAAATGCTGTAGGGTAGCAGGCACGGGCCAAACAGGAATTTACCGAGACACAGTACACATTTTTGAAATCCAGCTTGGGGCTATAAGTTAAGTATCGTGTAAGCTTGATTTTTAATCGAGAGAGCTTAGCCTATGTCAATTACGCCGATCCATCACATTCCACTGAAGCCGGAGCACAAGAGCCCGTTCAGCGCCGCTTTCTCCGTGGAGAACGCCAGGATTTTTCTATTCTCAGGCTGTGGCCCGATCCCGATTTATCATACTCACCCTCACGATCCAGTCGCGGAAGCGGAGTGGCTCTCGGGAGATATGCGGGTCCAAACCGAGAAAACATTCGCAAATATTGGCACCATTCTCGCTGCAGCTGAGGCCGATTTTTCCCATGTGGTGAAGCTTAACATTTACTTAACCGACATGACTGGCCAGGATATCTTGAACGAGATTTCCGCTCGATATTTCGATCCAGCCAAGCCACCTCCCCGCACCCTGGTGGGTGTCACGGAACTCGCCCACCCTAAAATGCTGATCGAAATTGAAGCAATGGTTGCCGTACCACTCGGTACCTAGACGCAGATGGCTCGTTTATCAAACCTGCAGAAGTGGATGTTAGTTCTCTGAAATTGGAAAAACGAACACCCGATCAACATCGAGCGTGATACCAACCGTGTTGCCTTCGCGCGGGCGTGGGCGGCTCGGGATGCGAACATGGAGGTGAAGATCCTCGACTTCGGAGTCCTGTGCGACGCCGAGGTGGACGAGACTGGATTCACCCAGCATACGGGTGGCCAAGACCTTACCTAAAGCGACCACATCCTCTACGTGACCGAGGATTAGTGAATTCGGTCGCACCAATACTTCTACCTCTGTGCCATCGGCGAAACCACTCGCGGCGACCTGGCCGAGCGCAGTCCTGATGCGTCCGTCTTCGACCACGCCGCGAATCCGGTTAACATCGGAGAACAGCTCGGCGACAAAAGCATTCTGAGGGCGGTCATAGAGCTCTTCAGGCGTGCCCTGCTGTAAGATCCGTCCATCACGCATGACCGCAATTCGATCACCCAGGTACATTGCCTCCTC
>CAZWTI010000021.1:0-9317 GCA_964637065.1 uncultured Puniceicoccaceae bacterium | reverse complement strand
CAGCTTGCTACGGACGAGTGGCGAAAGGTGGTTGAGCATCCCGAGGTGGACTATTTGGTCGTGGGAACTCCCGACGCCTTGCACCACGAGGCCGTCATGGCCGCCGCCGCCGCGGGCAAGCATCTCTTTTGCGAGAAACCCGTGGCGATGAACTCGATTGAGGCAAAGCAGATGCTCGACGCCTATCTGGAGGCCGGAACTCTGGCCCATTTCGTTCCCTTCTGGACCCGCTGGTCTCCGGGTTTCGTCGCGGCAAAGAGTATGGTTGACGAAGGTGTCGTGGGCGAGGTCAAGGCGGTTGTCTATCGTTGGCACAACCCGAGACCGACCGACATGGCCCTGACTTGGCGAGACGATCCCAAGCTTTCCTCGGCGGGTACTATTGCCGACGTCGGTTCGCATGCCTACGATACCGTTCGATGGATTCTCGGTTGCGACGCGAGGCGAGTGCTGACTCACGCGGACGTCGTGACTCCCTCCAAGCTCGACCGGGGAGATGTGAACCTGACCGAAGCCTTGGAATGCGGTTTGCAAGGTTCTCTCGAGAAGTCTTCCCGCAAAGGGGAAACCGTCGACTACGCAAACATCTCTTGGGAGTTTCATGGGGGAGTTGTCGGTTCCTTGATCCTGTCTCACGCCACCTATCTCCGCAGGGGTCTCGCTCCGGAACTCGAGTTTCACGGAACAGAGGCTTCCCTTGCTGTGGACAGGTTCCACGGCAAGGTCACGCTGGCTCGACCCGACGGCGCCGTCGAATTGGTCGAGGAGGTTCCCGCAGGCGGTTACGACCTTGGCAACCGCTTCAGGAAGTGGGTCGTCCCCGCCCTGCGCGAGGTGATGTCGGGCAAGTCGCAACTGGACGTGGACGTCCCGAACCTCGTCGACGGCTGGAAGGCCCAGTTGTTTACCGACGCCGCCCTGGAGTCCTCTCGCGTCGGAAGCTGGGTCGAAGTCGACAAACCTGATTGATTTCGATTGTATCGGCTCGTCTCCTTCCTCCCCGAAGCGCCTTCTTCCCGACAATTAGCGAAAACAATCCATTGGAGCTTTACGATTCTTCAAGTTGCCCGATGATGTTGCCTTCAAGTTTTTCCTCAGCGAAGTGATTCTCCGGCCATTACCACTTGTCTTGTATCTCTGCATTTGTTCTGGGAACCTTTTCTGCGTCTTTTCGACGGCGGCGGCGCCCTCGAGGGGTTGGTGGTCCCTGCAGCCGATCAAGGCGTACGAACCCCCTTCCGAAGGCGTTTCGGTCGCCGGTTCCGGGACATTGGACGCATTCGTTCTCGCCGGGCTTGAAGCCAACAACCTGCGATACTCTCCTCGATCTTCGCCGCGAGTCCAGATTCGCCGCCTTTATTTTGATCTTGTCGGAATGCCTCCCACGCCCGCTCAGGTTCGAGCCTTTGAATCGAATCCCTCGGATGCCGCCTACGGTAAAATAGTCGATGACCTGCTCTCCTCGTCACACTATGGCGAGCGTTGGGGCAGGCACTGGCTGGACATCGCCCGTTTCGGCGAAAGCGACGGTTTCGAGCGCAATAATCCGCGCAACAACCTGTGGCCTTTTCGCGACTGGGTGATAAGGGCTCTCAACGCCGACATGCCCTATGACGAATTCGCTCGCATGCAGATCGCTGGAGACTTGTTCAACCCGGGAGCCGAAGGCAAGGCGGCGGTCGCTTTCTTGGCCGCGGGCTTGCACAACACGGTGGTTGGCGGCAGCGAGTTCATGAAGAAGACCGCAAGGCAGGATGAGCTGGAGGAGATCGCGGGAACCGTTGGTCAGACCTTCCTTGGCTTGACGGTCAACTGCGCCCGTTGCCACGACCACAAGTACGATCCGATTTCGCAAAGGGAATACTACAGGCTCACCTCGGCCCTGGCCGGCGTTTTTCATGGGGAACAAAGGGTTCGAGAAACCGTCGATCCGGAAAAACTCGCCGAAGCGGAGAAGGCGTTGAAGGAGGTTGAGTCCGGTCTCTCCTCCATTGACGATGCCGCCCGGGCAAAGGCGCTGGCGGCCCGCAGGAAAGCGCCGCTTGCATCACGCCCCAAGTCCCCGAAACCCTATGCGGGTTGGGAGTTCGAAGGCGATCTGCGCGACGGTTTGGGCAACTTGCACGGCGAGGCGGTCGGTTCGGCCAGAGTCGAGAACGGGTCTCTCGTTCTCGACGGTCGAGACGCCTTTGTAAGGACCGTTCCCATCGACAAGGACATTTCCGAAAAGACCCTCGAGGCCTGGGCCCTCCTTCCGAATCTCGGGCAACGCGGAGGAGCCTTGATCAGTATCCAGACTCTCAACGGGGTCGTGTTCGACGCAATTGTCTATGGCGAGAGAACCCCTCGAGCCTGGATGGCGGGCAGCGACACCTTCAGGCGCAGCAACGTTAGCGGCGGTCCCGCCGAGAGCGAGGCCGACAGGAAACCGGTTCACGTCGCGATCGTGTATCGCGGCGACGGGACCATCGTCCGCTACCGAAACGGCAGGCCCTACGACAAGTCCTACAGGACGGGCATCGTCAAATACTCGGGGGGCTCCTCCCAAGTTCTCTTTGGCCTGCGGCACGGCACGGGGGCGGGAGCGGGTCGAATGTTGTCGGGTCGCATCCTCCGCGCCCAACTTTATGATCGCGCTCTATCTCCGTCTGCGGTTGCCGCGTCGGCGGGCGTCGAGAGCGACTTCGTTTCCGAGGAGGAAATCGTCGCGGTGCTGGATGCCGAACATTCCGCGCAACGCGCGAAGCTTCTTGCCCTTGCGGGTCCCCTTCGGGAAAAAGTGAATGGCCTCAGGTCTTCCCGGCAAAGAACCATTTACACGGTTGCCGCTCGCGGAAACCCCGGGGTCACGCGCATCCTCAGGCGCGGGCACGCCCTCCGACCAATGGAGTCCGTGACTCCCGGGGCGGTTGATGCCGTTTCGGGTCCGGACGCCGATTTCGGCTTGAAGGAAAATGCATCGGATTACGACAGGCGCAGAAAACTAGCTGCCTGGATCACGCACCCGCGCAATCCCCTTTTTGCTAGGGTGATCGTAAACAGGATCTGGCATCATCACTTCGGGGCGGGGTTCGTTCCGACTCCAAATGATCTCGGCTTCAGCGGGGGAAACCCCAGTCATCCCGAACTGCTCGACTGGCTAGCCGGCGAACTGAGGAACAGCGGTTATCGCCTCAAGCCGCTTCATAGGCTAATAGTCGCGTCGGACGCGTATCGACAATCCTCTTCCCCCAATTCCACCGGAATGGGATCGGACGCGGACAACCGTCTCCTGTGGCGCAAGTCTCCGGTCAGGCTCGATGCCGAAAGCCTGCGGGACGCGATGCTTCTCGTTTCGGGCAAGCTCAACCTGCGGATGGGAGGGCCGGGTTTTCGGGACGTCACAATAAGGCCCCTCGACGGCACGACCTATTACACGCCCTTCGACAAGGAGGATCCGGATCTCAACCGCAGGACGGTCTACCGCTTCAGCCCCAGGGGCAGACGCAACGCCCTGCTGGACGCATTCGACTGTCCGGATCCCTCGTCCGCGGCGCCGAGGCGGTCGGTCACCACGACGCCGATTCAGGCCCTCGCCCTCCTCAACAACGCATTCGTCCTGCGGATGGCGGAGGGTTTCGCCGCTCGACTGGCGAGGGAGGCGGGCCCGAAGAAGTCCGATCAGGTCGGCCTCGCCTATGCCCTTGCCTATGGTCGATCACCGGACCTGGACGAAAGGGAACTCGGTGAATCTCTCGTTTCCGAGCACGGTCTCGCCGCCCTTTGCAGGGTTTTGTTCAACAGCAACGAATTCGTCGTCATCGAGTGATGAAGAATCAAGCAACCATGCCTCGACGAGATTTCTTCCATTGGGCGGCCAATGGGATTGGTTCAACCGCCCTCGCCGCCCTCTTGCTCGACAACCCCGTCTTCGGTTCGCCCGGGTCGGGATTCCCGCATTATGCCTCCAAGGCGAAGCGAGCCATTCACGTCTGCCTGGTCGGCGGGCTGAGCCACCTGGATTCCTTCGACCCCAAGCCGGAGCTTGCCAAGAGCCACGGCAAGTCGGCGAAGCTATCCGAGAAGCCCGATATCTTCTTCGGGAGGGTGGGACCCCTCCGGGGCGCCGACTGGGAATTCAAGCCTCGGGGAAAGAGCGGTCTCATGATTTCCGAAATGTTCCCCCACATCGCTCGTCACGCCGACGACCTCACGGTCGTACGATCGATGTTCACCCAGTCCGCCAATCATACGCCCGCCCTCTTCTTCGAGAACAGCGGATTCGAGTTCAACGGCTATCCGTCCATGGGCAGTTGGGTGGCATTCGGGCTTGGTTCGGAAGCGGAGTCCCTTCCCTCATACGTCGTTCTTCCCGACGGACGAGGCGATCCCAACGGAGGTGCCTCCAACTGGACCAACGGCTTCTTGCCCGCCCGGTTTCAAGGAGTCCGATTCAGCGGCGGATCCCGTCCGATTCAGGATATCTTTCCCGCGAGGGAAATTTCCGGCGCGGAAGAACGGGCTTCGCGCGAATTGCTCGGACGATTGAATCGAAAGCACATGGAGCGAACGGGCCTTGACGATATTCTCGCCGCAAGAATCCGGAGCTACGAACTGGCGGCGCGCATGCAACTTTCCGTCCCCGAAGTCACCGACGCAAGCGACGAGAGCGACGCCACCAGGGAAATGTACGGAATCGGCAAAAGTCCCACCGATGATTGCGGAAAGCGTTGTCTGCTGGGCCGACGGCTTCTGGAGCGGGGAGTTCGATTCGTTCAGGTTTTTTCCGGCGGTCCCATCGGCGGCAAGCCGCGCAGGAGTTGGGACGCTCACGAGAACGTCAAGCAAAACCATGGAGCCGAGGCGGCGCGCATCGACCGCCCCGTCGCCGCTCTCCTGGCCGACCTGAAGCGTAGAGGAATGCTCGAGGACACCCTCGTCCTCTTCACGTCGGAATTCGGGCGGACGCCTTTCGCCCAGTCGGGGAAGGGTACCGTCGGTCCCGGCAGGGACCACAACAAGGGCGGTTTCTCCATTTGGGGAGCCGGTGGCGGCCTGAAGCCGGGGATCGCCTACGGAGCCACTGACGACATCGGGTGGAAGGCGGTCGAGAATCCCGTCTCGTGGCATGACTTTCATTCCACGGTCTTGCATCTCCTCGGGATTGATCACGAAGAGTTGACATTCTACCACAACGGCATCGAGCGAAGGCTTACGAACGTTCACGGCGAAGTCGTGCGCGGGATTCTCGCCTAGGATGAACTCGAGACGCCATGCCCCTGTGTCGAGTTCGGTCTTCGTTCGTAATTTTCGTCCAAGCATGCCCTCTCCGTTTTAAGTTTCGTCCTCGGCCATTCTCTCGATTGACATGAATAATTCCTGCCTTCCCTTCCTCTTCCTTCTTGCCGCGTCTCTCCTGTCTGCAGTCCCATTGGCGGTCAGCGCCGATGAGAAGGCTCGCCCGGTGCGTCTGCTTTTTCTCGGTGACCGGGGACACCATCGACCCGCCGAGCGCTGCGCCCAACTCAAGCAGGCTTTCGGTCCGAAGGGAATTCACCTCTATTACACGGAGGACATGGGCGACCTCAATCCCGAGAACCTCTCCAGATTCGACGGGTTGCTGGTCTATGCGAACATCAATCGCATCGACGCCGAGCAGGAATCCGCAATCCTCGACTACGTCGCCGCGGGGGGCGCCTACGTCCCGGTCCATTGCGCTTCCTATTGCTTCCACAATTCCCCGAAGCTGATTGCCCTGCTCGGGGCGCAGTTCAAGCGACACGGCGGAGCGATATTCAGTACGAAGGTACGTCGGGGCGATCATCCTGTAATGAAGGGATTCGCCGGTTTCTCGAGTTGGGACGAGACCTACGTGCACCACAAGCACAACGAAAAGGACCGCATCGTGTTGTCGGTGCGAGAGGAGAAGGGGAAGGGCGAGCCTTGGACGTGGGTCCGCCGTCACGGCAATGGTCGGGTATTCTACACGGCTTGGGGGCACGACCGGAGGACTTGGTCCAATCCGGGCTTTCACGATCTGCTGCAGCGAGGCATCCTTTGGGCAGTGGGGGAGGGGGTCAGAAGGAAATGGGAGGCTTTGAAGTTGCCCGAGCTTGTCTATGCCGACAAAGAGACCGCCGTTCCCAACTACGAGAGGCGAAGCCCCGCTCCGCGCTGGCAGGCTCCGCTGTCGCCGGAGGACTCGATGAAGCTGATGCAGCTGCCTCCCGGCTTTGAGGTTTCCCTCTTCGCCTCCGAGCCGATGATAGACAATCCCATGGCCTTGGCCTGGGACCACCGCGGTCGACTCTGGCTGGCCGAGAGCACGGATTATCCGAACGAGCGCGTTAACGAGAAGGGCCGCGACCGCATCAAGATTCTTGAAGACGTCGATGGCGACGGCAAGGCCGACAAGGTTACGGTGTTCGCCGATAATCTCAGCGTTCCCACCGGCCTGCTCCTCCTCAACCAGGGGCTGCTGGTTGCCCAGGCTCCTCATTTTCTTCTGTTGAGGGATACCGATGGCGACGACAAGGCGGATCATAAGGAGATCCTCTTCAGCGGTTGGGGCACGGGCGACACACATGCGGGGCCTTCCAACCTGCGTCTCGGTCTGGACAACCACGTCTACGGAACCGTCGGGTACAGCAGCTTCAACGGCAAGGTGGGCGGAGAGAGCCTGCGGTTCGGCAGCGGCATCTTCCGCCGGACTCCCGACCTGCGGAAAATGGAATTTCTCGGCAGCACCAGCAACAATACCTGGGGCCTCGGCATTTCCGAGACGGGCCAGGTGTTCGCCTCCACCGCCAACAACACGCACAGCGCCCACCTGACCATTCCCCGGCGCTATTACGAGGGCATCAGGGGACTCACTCCCTTCCGGGTCCGCAAGATCGACGGCCATTACGCGATGTCGCCCATCGGCAAATTCAGGCAGGTCGACGTCCACGGCGGCTACACCGCAGTCGCCGGCCACAGCCTGTATACCGCCCGCAGCTTTCCCAAGAAATTCTGGAATCGGATCGCCTTCGTCAACGAACCCACCGGGCATCTCGTCCACATGGCCGTGCTGGAGCCCGACGGCTCGAGCTACCGCGAGGTGGACGGACGCAACCTTCTCGCCAGCGCCGACGAGTGGTGCGCCCCGATTTGTTCCGAGGTCGGACCCGAGGGGGACGTCTGGGTGGCGGACTGGTACAGCTTCATCGTGCAGCACAACCCGGTTCCCTCGGGATTCAGGCGCGGAGCGGGCAATGCCTACGTCACCTCCTTGCGGGACAAGGAGAAGGCCCGCATCTACCGGATCAGCTACAAGGGATCCAGACCCGCGCCCATTCCGCATCTCTCCGAGGACGAGCCGAAGGGACTGCTCGACGCCCTCGGTCACGAAAACCTTTTCTGGCGACAGCAGGCCCAGCGGCTCCTCCGCCGACGCGGCAAGACGGATGTTGTTCCGGCCCTGCTGGAAATGCTCGGGAACCAGGAACTGGACGGCATCGGCTCGAGTCCGGCGGCTCTTCACGCCCTCTGGACCCTGCGTGGTTTGGGCGCAGGCAAGAAAGTCGAGGAAGCCCTTCGCAAGGCCGTCGCGGCGGCATTGGGTCACAAGGCTCCCAGCGTCCGGCGGGCGGGCGTTCTGGCGTTGTCGCGTTCCCCGGAAGCCCGTGACCAATTGCTCGAGGCGGGGGTCCTGGGCGACAAGGACGCCCAAGTGCGGCTCGAGGCTATGCTCGCCTTGGGCGAAATGCCGACCTCGGAAAAAGTCGGCGAAATCCTCGTGCGCCTGATCGAGGACTTGGAAGGCGTACGGGACGTCGCCTTGCCGCACGGCTACAGCATAGCCGCGTCTCGCCACGCTCCCGTCTTTCTGGATGCATTGCTGCAGGCCTATCCCGAGGAACCGGTCGGGGACGCCAATGACCCAAGGGGCGACGAAGGCCCCGTCAATCTGATCTTGAATTCGTCTTTCGAGGAGACGACGGGGGACAAGCCGAAGGAGTGGTCGATCCGCAACTGGTCGGGCGAACCCCGTCAGGCGGTCGTCGCCAAGGGACGCACGGGCGACAACGCCATACGCCTGAGCGCCGACGTGCTTTCGGAATCGGGCTACTACCTCGACGTCAAGGTGAAGCCCTACATGAACTACCGGCTGACCGGCTGGGTGAAGACCGAGAACGTTCAAGGGACGGGTCGCGGCGGCATGTTTTACGTCTCGGGCATCGCCAGGGACGCCAGCCCGTCGGTCAAGGGCACCAACGACTGGAAGCGCATCGTCCACGAGTTCGACAGCCAGGACAAGGACACGCTCCGAATCTACTGCATGCTGGGCGGCTGGGGCAAGTCCACCGGCACGGTCTGGTACGACGACCTCTCGCTCATCCCCCTCAAGCCCAGCGTGGGCGATTTGCTGGACATGACGGCCGCCCGCGTCGTGGCGGTGAACTACGCCTCGTCGGCCAAGCCGGAGGCGCTCGACAAGCTCGTGACGAACCTGCCCGGCGTCAAGTGGTCGGTGGCCCGTCATCTCGTGCAGGGCATCAGTCGGGCATGGCCGAAGGGCCGAAAGGCGACTCTCCGTTCCAAGGACGTGACGGCTTGGCAAAAACGCATCGACAGCCTGCCGAAGGCCGATCAGGTGAGCATCCTGCGTCTCGCCTGGCAGGCCGGGATTGTCGGACTGAGGGGCAAGGGAGCCGCCCTTCCGCAAGACTCCTTCAAGGGTGAACTGATCGAGCTCTCGGCGCAAAAGGGCAAGATGCTATTCGACAAGGACAGCATCACCTTGCGGGCGGGCAAACCCTACCGCATGGTCTTCACCAACGTGGACGACCTCCCGCACAACGTCGTCCTCGTCAAGCGAGGCGCCCTGGAGCGGGTCGGCAAGGCGGCCGACGGCATGCTGGGGCAACGCGACGCCGAGGAAAGGCACTACGTCCCCAATTCCCCCGACGTGCTGGCCGCCAGCGACCTGGTCTACCCCGGACTCGCCGCGGAGATCACCTTCAATGCCCCCAAGTCACCCGGGGAATACCCCTACGTCTGCACCTTCCCGGGACATTGGCGCCTCATGAAAGGCGTCTTCAAGGTGGTGAGCGACTGAATCGCCTGAGGGTCGGCGGTTGTCGTCGTTTTCCTAGGTGCGTCAATGAACCTTTTTTTGTTTCTGAGTATTCAACCGATGATATCGCTGATCACTCTGGACTTCTCTACACCGGTCAACTTCTGGTCGAGGCCTTGGAATGGGAAGGTCAGTCGGTTGTGGTCGACACCGAGAAGATGCAGCATCGTGGCGTGCAGGTCCCGTACGTGCACGGGGTTCTCGACGACGTTGTAGCTGA
>CAZWTI010000020.1:0-5933 GCA_964637065.1 uncultured Puniceicoccaceae bacterium | reverse complement strand
CCATTGTGGAAATAACCTTCGTAGCGTTCTCCCGAGGTGAATTCGTATACTCCGTATCCTTGTCGTTTGCCTTTTTCGTAATAGCCCCGAAAACGATCACCGTTTGGAAAGACGAAAGAGCCCAGACCATGACGTTTCCCGTCCTTGAAGCTCCCCACGTACTTTCCGCCATTTGGGTAGGTAAGCGAACCAAAAGTGGCGGTGGATGAGTTTTCGTCGAGACCTGATCGTTCACGTGCTTTGTCTAGGTTAGTCAGGATTTCGTCAAGGGCTTGTCTTTGTTCCTCCGGGCTTAATAGCTTGGCTTTTGGAGGTGAGATAGAACTGACTTTTGCCTCTATGTGAGTTGTGGTTTTATCCGTGGGATTCTCGGAAATTGATTCAGAGGTTTCACTCCCGCAACCGCAAAGCAAACTTCCGATGAGCGTGAGCGTGAGTATTCGTCGGAGCTCTCTTTTCACATATCTAGTGAGGCACGGTCTACGCATGAAGTCAAAACCAAGCGGGGGATTCGCCCTTCCTCCTTGCTGGGAAGATAGCAGTCCACTACCCTGATTCAATGCCCCAAGAAGTTGGTCATTCCGCAAACGATGATCCAGAGACTTTGTTTCCAGTACGAACCGAGGTTCGCTTGCGTCGAGCCAATGGCTTTCGCATGCTTGGGATGTACGAGGACGCGGAGACTGAATTGGCCAAGGTTCCGCTCCCCGACCGCTTGGACAAGGAAGTCTTGGTCATGAAGGTGGTCGTGAGGCAGGATGCCGCGGATTGGGGACGCATGCAGGAACCTGCGCGCATCTTGAGAAAGCGTTTCCCCGAGGCTGCCGAGTGGTGGATTGCGGAGGCCTATGCGACGCGTCGAAGCGAATCCATTCAGGCGGCTCGTGAAATCTTGATTGAAGGGGAGGAGCGCCACGAAAACGAGCCGGGAATCAAGTTCAACTTGGCTTGTTATGCTTGTAGGCTCGGTGATTCAGACACTGCGTTGCGATACCTTTTGGCGGCCATTGCCTTAGATTCAAAATACAAGGAAATGGCATTTGCTGACGAGGACTTGAACGAAGTGCACGAAGTTCTCGAAAAAATGTGGATGACTACACAGGAAACCGGGGAATGATGGTCAAGCCGAATCACAACGGTTTTACGTTGATCGAGATTTTGATAGTCATTCTGATCTTGGGAATCCTTCTTGGTCTAGTCTTTCTTTCCACGAGCTACGTTTTCGAAAATCAAGCCCTTAAGAAGGCGACGGTTGATGTGGAATTACTCAAGACTTCCATCGAGGAGTATAAGGTTCGTCACGAAGCTTATCCCAACTGTCCGAACGATATTTGCACCCCCGGAGAATGTCTTTTCCTATCTCTGGCAGGCTTTCATAATGAGGACGGAAATTTGCAGATTCCCCCTTATCAACCGACCCTGAGTCCTGATCTTCTGGACTATGACTTCAATTCTTTCAATCCAGCCCAAATACCCCCGGTTGCCCGTAACGGCAAGCAGGGCCTTTTGGCATGGTTTGCCGAACTGCTAGGCAAGGACGTTGCCTTCAAGGATCCTTGGGGGAACGAGTACGTCTACGAGTTTCCTCGCGAGGACGGCGCATCAGGTCCCCGTATTTATTCCCTTGGTCCGGACGGCAGGGAAGGCGATGGTTTTGACGAGGACAACATAGAGTAGCTACTTTTTCTTCATTGCCCGAAGCCTGTCGCGAATGTCTCGCAGTGGTTCCGTTTCGGGGTCATCAGGATTTTCTTCGAGTAGAATCTCGATGTCGGCCAAGGCATCATCAAAGCGTCGCTCCCCATAGTGGACCATTGCCCGCATAGCCCGAAGATAGGTGTTGTCGGGATCGATAGCGAGCAGTGTGTCAAGATAGCGCAGACGCGAGACGGAGTCGCGTACACGTTACGCTACATTCAGGAGATTACGAAGCATTCGGGTAATGATCGAACGTTTGGTGGCAGGGACGAAATCATTTTCGGTGAGGCGTACTCCGCTTAGTTCCTCGGCTTCTTTCCGACTAATGAATTTCCCACCAAAAGCATCGATTAGAATTTCCTTTGGTTTCCGTTCGGGTTCCTTCTGGTTGGGTTTCTCACGGTACATCGCCAGAAAGTGTCCGGGGATTCCAAGTCCCGAAACCGGGAGGTCGAGCCTTCCCGCAAGCTCGATAAATACGACCGATAGCGTAATTGGCAGGCCTTCTCGGTCATCCATTACCTCGTTCAGGTAACTGTTCGAGCGATGATAATAATCAAGGGTACTTCCATGGAAGCCGAGTTCATCGAAAAGGTGTTTCGCAAGGAATTTAAGTTTGTCTTCATCCGAAGCCTTCTGAGGCAAGTCCTTTTCTACTTCTTTAGCTATTCGCTCGATGCGTCGAAGATAAACTTCGGGATCGAAATCCTCGTTGTCAAGACGAGCGATAAGTAGCGCGGCAAGAAAGAGATTGACTGATTTTTCCTCCTCTGGACTTAGGGAGGTCACCAATTGCTTAATCGTCGATCGTTCGCGGACATCACTTGCCAATTTGCGCATTCGGGATGCTTCCGCTTCCAAGGCTTTTGCCTTTTCCATTAGGACGATGGAAGCCGATTTTCCGATTGCGGTGAGCTGTTCCAGTTCCTTGAATGGCAGCTTCCCATCCTCCGCCAATTGGTTGCTGATTTTGCGCACTTTGCTTGCTAGGGCATCGGAAATCTCGTTCGAGGGAAGGGTCTTGTCGAAGCGAAACCTGCGGAATTCAGCTCCTGGTTGGCGAAACTTGCATAATCCAACTCGTCCAGCAGTAAGACCCTTGTCGACTACTTCGATAGCCACTTTATTATTTACCGAGCACTTGAGTTTCCCGGCCTTGTCGAGGGAGACCCGGATACGATTCCATTCTCCCGGTTTGTAAGCTTCGCTGGGTACGGTTTGTAAGATCGTCCAATTGAAGACGGTCGGGCCTTCGAAACGAGTCAAGCGTAGAGAACCATTTGTCGGGTAGAAACCATAGTGTATTTCACCTCCGTCACTGTGGAATACGAGACCGGCGGCACCACTCTCCTCTTCCAGTTTCACTTCCACCTCAATCTCAAATGGGACGGCAGGGACTTTTTCCTTGGAAAGGCAAATCATACGTCCTCCGAATCCCCTTCCCATGCCCGATGCCATAATTTTGCCCGCGCGTTGACGCCAGTTACCTCCCAAAATTGATTCCCACTCTCCGGCGTCCAAGGCGCCGATTGTCAACCAGTGCTTCATCGAAATGGGATTCGCGCTTGCAAGCAGTCGCTTGAGAGCGTTGACGGGAACACCGAAACCCATCGCTCCGCCGGACTTGATGGCGAGCACGGCTACTACTTTGCCGGTTAAGTCTAGAGCCGGACTGCCGCTGCTTCCGGGTTCGATCGGAATGGCAACCTGAACCATTTTCTTCCCATCTCCTGGCTCTAGCTCTCTCAAGGCGGCCACCACTCCTCGGCTAACGCTGTAGGAGTAGCCAAGTGGATTGCCGAGAGCGAGAATGCCCTGACCCGGCTTGAGCGAGTCGGAATCGCCCAACGACAACACGGGCAAATTTTTGGCGTCTATCTTTACCAAGGCAAGGTCGCGTTCTCGATCCACTGCAAGGATTGCCTTTGGTTCGTAGCTTTTGCCGTTGGCGAACTTGATCCTGAACGAACGATGCTCTCCTATGACATGGAAATTCGTAGCTACCACGCCATCTGAACGAACAACGAAACCTGTGCCTTTCCCCCCCTCACGGCCTACGCGGTCGGCACTTTCGATGACGGCAATGGATGGCTTGACCTTCGCCGCCAGTCTCTCAAATTCATTCGCTTCGAGTTTTTTTGCATCTATCGGAAAAGGTTCGGTTGCGTTGCTTTCCTCGACGGCGTGGGAAAAATGCAACGGGCAAGGAAACAAGGTCAAAACCAAGCTCGTTGGCAACGACCGTCGCAATTGACGAAACACACTTCGCATAGTTGGAATAATTCCTCTTGTCGCACCTTAGTCAAGCATTCCGACCTTGTCGGTCTTCACTTTTCTTTTCCCATTCTGGTTGCAACCTCTACTTCTGTACCAAAGATTGCCTGCATGAAGACCACCTATCGATATTCTCGTCGTCGATTTCTCTCCTCCTCAGCATCGACCGCATTTGCCTATCAGTTCGTCCCCTCACGCGTTTGGGGCGCCAATGAGCGTGTCAACGTAGCCGGCATCGGTGCCGGCGGAAAGGGGGCGAGCGACGTAGCCGGCGCGGCCAAGCACGGAGCCAACATCGTGGCCTTATGTGACGTCGATGAAAGACGAGCGGGCGGCACCTTCAAGAAATTTTCCAAGGCAAAGCGATACAAGGACTTTCGGGTAATGCTCGAAAAGCAGAAGGACATCGATGCCGTGACCGTCAGTACCCCTGACCATGTTCACGCTGTCGCCGCAATGGCTGCGATGAAACTTGGCAAGCACGTCTATTGCCAGAAACCGCTTACTCATTCCATTCACGAGGCTCGAATGCTGACGAAGGCTGCTGCTGAAGGAAAGCTCGTGACCCAGATGGGCAACCAAGCGCATGCGGGTGAACCTATTCGGAGAGCCGTTGAGGTGGTCCGTGCCGGCCTTATAGGCAAGGTGACGGAGGCTCACGTCTGGACCAATCGACCCATTTGGCCGCAAGGGATGAAACAGCGCCCTGCCGGTCAGGACGTTCCCGCTGGTCTCGATTGGGATTTGTGGCTAGGTCCTGCATCCGAACGTAAATACAATTCCGCATACGTGCCATTCAAGTGGCGGGGTTGGTGGGATTTCGGCACGGGCGCGCTTGGTGACATGGCCTGTCACATCATGGATATGGCTTACTGGTCGCTTGAATTGAAATACCCTGACTCCGTTGAAGCCGAACAAGGCGGAAATACTATGGAAGCCGGCCCGAACTGGTCCACTATCACTTATCAATTTCCTAAGAGGGGGAGCAATCCACCCGTTAAACTCGTATGGTATGACGGGCGTCGCGATGGAAAAGCCAATCATCCCGGCGATGAAATCTCCGAAGGCGAAAACTTAAAAGGTTACGGTACCGTGCTCGTTGGAGACAAGGGCAAGCTGTATTTCAACCGAGGCCGTACCAATTGGCTTGTGAAGGGTCGTGATGCCGATGAGGTTGCTCAAATCAACAAGAATACCCCCAAGACCGTTCCCCGTGCCAAGGATGAGGACTACGAGTGGCTTGAAGGCATCAGGGGCGGTGACGACCCACTATCCGGCTTCGCCTATTCCGGTCCTTTTACTGAAACAGTGCTCCTTGGGAATCTAGCCGTTCGTACAGGCGAGAAGATCATGTGGGACGGACCCAAGATGAAGCCCAGTGTGGCCGAAGCCGAGCAGTTTGTCCGCCGTGAGTACCGTAAAGGTTGGAGCCTCTAGCAACCTTTCTTTTTTCGCGAATTATCTATTCCCACTAAAGACCACTGGTAATCAAGGGTCCCAGTGTTCGTCTATGGTTGCGGGGGGCAGCGATTGGCATCGATTTGCTGTTTTTAAGCAAGATTAAGCAACATTTTGCATTCGTGAGAAACTAAAGAAGAAGCGATTCCTTTGACATGCGGCAAGGCATGCTGAAGATTGGATGAATGGAGATTGGAAGAATACCCTTGAGCAAATGGCTTACTGAGAAAACCTTGAAGAGGTTCATTGTGGCTACAGTTCTCGTCTTACCAACCTTATGCAGCGGCTGTTACCTCTTGAACTAGCGGCGAAATAGTTCTTGCCCTTCATTCGACACAAGCGTGGCAAATAGCCGCAGGGCGGGCCTAATACATGCGGAACGTCGCCTTCATGCGGGTCAACTCGTCGAGAAGGTGTTCCACTGCCTCGGGGCGGTAACGGATTATGGTTCGACTGAGGTCGATGCGTTCCAACAGACCGCTCTCTTCATAACGTCGGACTGT